>JABMQK010000086.1 GCA_013203265.1 bacterium
AGATCTTTTCGAAATCTCTTATCCCTTTGAGCAAGCCTGTATTCCTTCTCCAACTCCTTTAGGGCTGTCATTAGCGTCTCTGGAACGAACTTGCCGCCAAATACTCCAAAATGTCCTTGTTTATCTGGTAACATACTACTAAATAATTGACCAGTCGGGGTGTTTTTTCTTGTTGTCCCCGACGGGTCATCCTGAGGCCCGATAGGGCCGAAGGATCTTCGAGATCCCTCGTCACTTCGCTCCTCAAGATGAAGGGTCGTGGAAAAAATCCCCAACCCCTCAAATAATCAAAAGAAAGGTTTACAAATAAGTAGGAAAATTATAACAGACGTACTTTGGAATTGCAATTATAATGTTTCTAGATAGTTTTATATCTATTTATAACTATTTTCTATTCTCCTAAGTGACGAATAATTCCCACAGAACGTAGAATTACGATATCTGCCTTACGTGGTTCTTCTTGGTCAGGGCTAGAATAATCTATATCCATTAATTCTAAAAATTCAGCGGTATAACCTTTCAAAATTCCTGTATATTCAAGCATATTACCCGCTTTAGATAATTTCAAAATAACTTTCTTTCCCAAATATTTCTCTAATAAAGGTTCGTAAGAAGTATTCAATGAAGAAAGCATCCCCTGCTGCATCTGAGAAACATATTTATCTTGACCAGATACAACTCTACCAATAGGAGCAATTTGTCCCATGCGCCCCATCAATAAATTCACTACTTCTACTATTGAATCTTTTACCGTAGCAAAGAAATTTCTGATTCTTTTCTTAAACTTCATCAACCCCTTTTGATTATTAATAAGGCTTAAGGAGCGAATGCGCTTCTTTTTATTCTCTTCCTCCAAATCATCAAAGTAGCGCACAATACACTGGATATTGGAATACTCATTTTTATAAAAAACAAAGCTGGTCTCGATATGATTATCCTTTTTATCTAAATAAGGTTCCTTATATTTAAGTTCAAGGCCTGTTGCTTCTAGCTGGAGGAAACCCCAGATAACCTTGCCATCTTTTAATTCAATATTTACCAAATTACCTACAAAATCCAGAAGGCATCTATCACGCATCCTGCCTTTTACAAAGGCGCCGATTATAGTTGATAAAACAATAAATATTATTGTTATCGTCAATGAATCCATTTTTATTTATTAATCATCATATTGCAGGAAGTTTAACAAATTACCAACTCTGTCGCTTTCTCAATGTTTACCAGTAATTTATTAGTTAAACAAAAAATCTTTTCGTCAAATTGTTGTATTAACTGGTGCTGCTCCTGTAGTTTCATAATTCCTCCATTGACCATTAAATTCCGCAAGCTATCTCTATATCCACAATAACTAGAGATAGCACCTAGCCAAAACATAAATTCTGATTTTAAATTCTGTCCTTGGATTAAAGAAAGAATAATCTCTTCTATTCTACAAACAAGGGACGGCGAAGTCTTTTTAATCCATCTAAAAGTTGCATAAAAGTATCCTAGTTCATAAAGCGAATTCACATCGTCAGTGAAGTAGTCAAAATCAGTAGTTAAAGCCTGGATGTTATCCTTGGTCTTTATAATTCTAAAATTCCAAATATGTGGATCTTCTATTCCACTACCATAAGTAAATCTAATATCTGAATTCTCAAGTTTCGGCAATATAGATTTAAACTTTGGCAACAGCTCAAAATCATCCTTAAGCTCTTCGCTTAATTGTAATGAAGTCTTAATAATTGAGGGTAGAAAAAATTTCTTTAAGCTTTTATTAATAGAATTTATATCTTTAAGATAATCAAAAACTGAAGCTAAACACAAGGCAATATCACTGGGATTACTTATTAGGTAATCGGCTAGGAATTCACCTATATAGTCACATATAATCGTCTTATCCTTAGGGTATATTCCTACTATTCTGGGAGATAATTTATTATTACAGTTTAAAAAAGATGTATTCTCAATAAGCTTTAAATAATCATTTTCCTTTGTGTAGGTTGTAGATACACAGCGCCTTCCATTGCTGTTCAAAATACTGCAGACAATTTTGTCCTGCCATCTATTCTCATTGTTCAGTACCTTCTCTAAAGAATAGCCATATTTCTCTAAAGGAAAATTAAAACTTAGGGAATGATTTAACAAAGTATTATTATTCATTTATATATTTTGCCTATTTCTATATGTTAACAGAACTCCCTATAAACATTCAGTATATTTTTAGTCATTATTTCGTTTGTATACTGCTG
>JABMQK010000087.1 GCA_013203265.1 bacterium
ATATACAAAAGTTAACATAAGATATATTATAGGAACTTGCTCCACAGTCAAATATGCCACTTTTTTACTTGTTTTTAAGGAAAATTTGCGATATTTTGTGGGCTATTTAAGCTTTGGATTGGCCTTCTTGAGTCTAATTTTTCCACCAAAGATTCTTATAATCTTACCATTAATTATAGCATCAGAAATGTTCTTCCTGGCCTGTTTTAAAATCCTTCCTAGGGTCTGTCTCGATAGACCCATTTGACTAGCTGCATGCCTCTGTTTTTGGCCTAAACAATCAACTAACCTTAGGGCCTCAAATTGGTCAATGCCTATCTCTATTTCATCAGGCCTACCTGGTTTACCCCTTGGACTAAACTGGCCTATTTTAGGTACCTTTTCTACTAATCTTATCTTCTTCGGTCTCCCCTTTGGTTTCATGAAACCCCCTATTTATTATGAGCATATGCTCATAATAAATATATCTCAATTTGGCGATTTTGTCAAGAAATTTTTAAAATTATGGTTTTAATTTTTATGGTTGGATGAGCTTAAGGATTTGTCCAAAAACATCCTCAGAATTGCCCCGATTAAGCTCAAAATGGTGGCAATTTTTGTCTTTAATTTTACTGATCCAGCCCTCTGCTAAATCAGTCCTTGTGGTGATTATTGCGGTCTCGGTAGAACCCAAAATATTCAAAATTAGCCCTCTAAATTTTCCGCTAAATAGCTCCATTTTTCCAACCTTATCTATTATAACTATTGCTTTTTCTCGCAATAGAAATGCTTTTAAGGCTTCTGAAAGAAACGAATCAAAATCCTTAATATTTACCTTATACTTCCCAACCTTATGCAAGCTCCTGAAATCTACATGAGCCAAAACTACTTCTCTTCTACTATCCAAAGATACAGCCTTGAAACCTACCCTTGTTCCATTTTTGAAAATCTTTTCAGTGTAAAAACCGTATTTAGGAATCGTTATTTGAGCAGCTAATTTCTTAATTAGTTCACACTGAAAAACAGTGTTCACACACGAATTATCGCGAATTTCACACGAATTACCACGCCTGCCTGCAGCAGGCAGGAATAATTCGTGCTAATTTGGTCTTTAATTCGTGTGGATTTGTGGTTATTGCTGGTTTTTTCAGCAATAACTAATTAGAATCGTCTTGCCAATTCCAGGTCTGCCGCTAATTACAATCTTCATAAATCCTAAACTAATAAAAAGGCCACATTACGCCTTATTCTAATAGCGTAATGTGGCCTTAAAAATCGAAAACTTTACTCACCAGTACGTCTCTTGAAAGTCCTTTTCATCATCCAAAAAGGCTTCCCACATATCTCTCACATCTACATTGCCTGTATTAACCCTGGTAAGCTTATCTAGGGTATGCCGACACCCTATGAAAAATGCACAAAAAAATACCCCAAAAATAACCAAAATAAGCAACCTCTTCATAGCCTTGAAAGTATAACATTTTATGGCTAAATTTTCAAGAAAAGTTACCTTTAGACTTTTAATGGTATTTTATAGCTAAAAACGGTAGGATAATCAGAATTACTTAGACTCTTTCTTTTTATTTACGCCATTTATACGCTCAAAAACAGTACCCCGTTTTGCAACTTTTACTGTCAAATCATCGATAATTGCATAAAAACAAGGCATAACAATAAGTGTTAAAACTGTAGCAAATAATAATCCCCAAGCTATTGCCAAGGCCATTGGCTTTAAGAAAGGATCACTTCCTCCTATCCCATAAGCCACAGTGCTTAAACCAGCCACTGTAGTAAAAGTGGTAATTAAAACAGGTCGTAACCTCAATACTCCTGCCTCAATAATAGAATCCCTTCTTGAAACACCATCTTTGCGCATTTTATTAATAAAATCAACAAGGACAATAGAATCATTAACCACAATACCCGTTAAACCCACGATACCTAAAATTGCCAGAAAGCTGAAGTTTAACCCATGCGTTAGAAAAGCAAATACAACACCGATCAATCCAAAAGGAATAGTCAATAATACTACCAAAGGTTGAATAAGTGAATTAAAAAGTGTAGCTAAAATAATAAAAATCAATAAAACCGCAATCGAAAATGCCTCAAAAAGGCTCATCATTGACTTTCTTGTCTCTTCTTGCTCTCCCGCGTATTTTATGGTGTATCCGGGATATCGCTCAGGAATATCCTTAATATTTTTATTAAGGGAATAATTAATCTTAGATGAAGTTGTCTTTTTTGTATCCACTTCTCCTGTGACAGCAACAAATCTCTTTCCATTTAAATGCTTGATCGTCCGTAATCCTTTATACTCTTTAACAAAAGCTATCTCTTTTAAAGGAATTAAATTACCAAATTTATTAGGGATGAGTAAATTATCAAAAACTCGAAGCGTATCTCGCTCAACCTTAGGCAGTCTTACAAGTACTCTAATTTCTTCTTCAGCTTTGGAGCGTTTAATAGTTGTAGCTACCCCGCCTTCTAAAGCGTTTCTTACAGCTCTAGCGATTTGACCAACAGTTAAATATGCCTTAGTCGCCTTCTCTTCATCAATATGAATCTGTAGTTCTTGAGATGATAAATCATATGAATCAGAAATATCTCGTACTCCTGAAAAGCCTTTTAGGAAATCTTTTATCTTTCCTACAATCTCATTAATAATACTGAAGTCTTCGCCTCTTACCCTTAAATCAATGGCTTTTCCAACAGGTGGGCCCTCTTTAAATTCTCTAAAATAAAGCCTATCAAATTCCTTGATACCATCTTTAACTTTTTTAAGACCAGGGCGTAATTCTTCCATTATTTCCTCTGCGCTTTTTTTTCTATGTTGGCTAGGAGTCAGATATACATTAATTACAGCTAAATTACTTCCTGATTTAGCGTCAGGATCAAATCCTCTTTCTTCAGTTGCCTCTCCGATTATCGTTTCATAACTATCTAAATATTCTTCAGGCATCCTGTTTACAAATTCTTCCACAGGTACTATTAAATCACTCGTCCTTTCTAGTGAGGTGCCTTTTTTTGCTTCTGCCCTAATAGCAAATTGCTCTACACCTTCTGAGCCAAAAAGGACAAAGGGTATCATAAATTTAACAATTAACAAGCAGGCGATAAAAACACCTATTATTCCAACCGCAACCTTATAACGATTATCCAAGGCCTTTGTCAAAATCTTTCTGTACCAAATCCTCAACTTCACCAACCAATGAGCCTTCCTATTAGAAACAACTGCTTTTCCTCCAGTTTTACTAATCGGTCTGCAAAAATCAGCTAAATGAGAAGGTAAAATAACAAATGCCTCTAATAAAGAAGCTCCCAAGGCTATAATAACAACTAAAGGAATATTCCTAATAAATTTTCCTAAAAGCCCTGTCATAAATAATAAAGGGCTAAAGGCAGCTATTGTGGTTAATACCGTGGTAATAACTGGAGCTGTAACTTCTGTAGCTCCTTTAATAGCGGCTTCTTTGGGATTCATTCCCTTTTCAAGATAACGGTAGGTATTTTCAGAAATAATAATGCCGTCATCTACTATCATACCCAAAACAAGAATCAAACCGAACATAGTAATAAGATTAATGCTCATCCCAAAAAGCTCCATTATACAAAAGGTGGTTAACATCGCTATTGGTATGCCCAAAGCTGTCATTAAAGCTGAGACAGGATGTAAAAAGAGAAATAAAATACCTACAATCAATAATAGGCCTATAGTCCCATTGAATTTAAGTACACCCAATCGCCTGTTAATATAATATGACATGTCATAAAAAGAACTAATGTTTAGCTCTTTAGGCGCGCTCTTCTTGAATTCACCGATTATTCTCTTAACATTACTGACTATTTTAATTGCATCTCCCTTTTCTCTCTTAACAATAATAAGGGTAATAGAGCGCGTACCCATAACCCTGTCCATCACAGTCTCATCCTCATAAGTATGCCTTACATATGCTACGTCTTTTACCTTTAGCCAATTTCCTAAATCATTAGCCCTGATTACCACATTCTCTATCTCTTCTTTATTGACAAACTCACCCATTATCCTAACCACAAACTCCTGATTGCTATCTCTCAATTTACCACCTGGAATATTTACATTCCTCTTTGCCAGGCTATCCATAATTTCCTCTATAGAAACATGGTAATCTTTCATCTTGGCTAAATCCGGCTCAACCCAATATTCCTCGTCTCGCCAGCCGGTTCTCTTTACAGAAGCAACCCCCTCAATATCCTCAAAACGATCTTTAATAGCATCTGTTAATTCCCTAAGTCTGTATTCGCTCACGTCTCCACTTA
>JABMQK010000088.1 GCA_013203265.1 bacterium
AATATATGATCCGCATCGGGCAGAAATTTATAAGTCTTTAGGGTTAAATATCATAAGTGGCACTGTTTTATTCGTTGCAATGATTAGAGATAAATTAATAGAAGAGAATTTTTCCAGCTATCTGCTCGAGAGTGGAGAGATGGGTATATTAGAAACAGAGGTTAATACAAAACTAGAAGGAAAAACCATTGGAGAAATTAATATACCCTTGGAGTATGTTATTGTTGCGCTCCTAAAGAAACAAAAAGGTGCAATTATTCCTGACTCCACAGCTAAATTAGTTTTAGGCGATAGGATAATAGGTGTTGTTAAAATTCAAAGCCTTAATAAAGTTAAGAAGGCTTTGGGGATGGGGGCGTAGATATGTATATTATTATTATCGGAGGTGGCAAGGTAGGACACTTTTTAGCGAAACGTTTATCACAGAATAAGCACACGATTGTATTAATTGAAAAAGATAGAGAGCTCTGTAATGAATTAGCGCAGGAATCAGATTTCGTGGTAGTGCGCGGTGATGGATGTGAGCCTATTATTTTAGAAGAGTCCAAAATAGACCGAGCCGACGTTGTCGCTGCTGTTACCGGTACAGACGAGGATAATTTAGTAATTTGTCAGATAGCAAAGGAAAAGTTTAAGGTTAAACGAACGGTCGCGCGCGTAAACGATCCCGATAACGAACATACATTTTCAGAACTAGGAGTGGATGTGCCTATTGATGCTACTTCAATTATCGCTAAGATAATTGAGGAAGAATCGTCTTTCTCTGATTTTGTTAATCTAATGAGTTTCAGAAGAGGAAAGCTTGCCATTGTAAGAGTAGATTTACCAGAAGAGTCACCGGTAATTAATAAAAACTTGCAAGAAATTGTTTTGCCAGAGAATTCTGTATTGGTTTCTATTATTAGAGGAGACGATGTTATAGTCCCTAAGGGAGATACTGTCCTGAAAGCACAAGATGATATTATCGCCTTAACTACAATTGAAAATGAACAGCAGTTGCTCGATCTCCTTATTGGTAAGATTTAGGCCTCCCATATATTTTACTCATGTTTCTAAAAAATATCTATTTTGCTATAACAGGGATTTTATTTGAGATAATCTTTGCTTTATCCGTTTTGGGCTTAGCTTATTTATTATGTATATTTGTTGCGTGGGTGATTAGATGATTTTCCGGCCACAATTAAAAGATGTAAAAATTATAGGTTTTTACTTAGGTAAGATTATTTTGGGCCTGGGGCTTTGTTTTCTGCTGCCTATGATTACAGCGATCATTTTTAAAGAACCCGACGCATTTTTGGACTTTAGCATTAGTTTCTTCTTTTCGTTATGTTTGGGTTTAGGCCTGACTCTTCTATGTCAACTTCCACAGAAAGATAGAGTATTAGATTGGATGCATGGCATGGTGGTTGTAGCACTCACTTGGATAGTAGCAATGTTTTTAGGAGCTATTCCTATGTGGTTGAGTGGGCACTGGTTGTCTTTTATGGATGCTTGTTTTGATTCTATGTCTGGTTTTGCTACGACGGGATTAGTTCTCGCTCAAGATATAAATCACCTTTCATATAGTTGCAATCTTTGGCGGCATCTGATTATGTTTATAGGGGGTCAAGGAATTGTCATTATAGCTTTGTCGTTCTTGACTGGAGTAGCAGGGGGTTCTTATGCGTTGTATATGGGAGAAGGAAGAGAAGAGAGAATTCTGCCAAATTTATTGCAGACAGCAAGATTTATTTGGCTTGTGAGTTTAGTATATTTAGTATTGGGCAGTTCAGCCTTGGCTATCTCTATGCGCTTATCTGGCATGCCTTGGGTGGATTCTGTATTCCAAGGAATTTGTATATTTATGGCTGCTTTTGATACTGGCGGGTTTGCTCCCCAGTCACAAAATATTCTGTATTATCATTCTTTCTTTGTTGAGATAGTATGCATGATTGTAATGTTGTGGGGAGCGATGAGTTTTTCTATTCATTACGTGCTATGGACTGGGAATAAAAAATCTATTTTTAAAGATATCGAAATTCGAACGTTTTTTATTAGCATAATCGTTCTTTTTGTAATAGTGTTGATCGGACTATCTTATGGTGGAGTTTATGAAAGCGGTAATGTTTTATTTCGTAAAGGCTTTTTCCATCTTCTTTCTGCCCATACCGGTACGGGATATTCCACGGTATATTCGCAACAATTTAATTCCCTCTGGAGCCCTTTATCTATTTTGGGGTTGATTATCGCGATGGGATTAGGTGGATGCGTTGGGTCTACCACAGGCGCTATAAAAATGTTACGCCTTAGTTTAGTATTTAAAGCATTTCGCGCAGAGATAAAGAGGCTTATGTTTTCTGATTCCACAGTAGTCGTAGAGAAGTTCCATCGTATACGCCAGATTACAATGGAGGATAAACAGATAAAGAGCGTTTTAATGATAACTTTGGCTTTTATTGTATTGTATATTGTCGGGGCGTTGGTAGGGGTATTTTTTGGTTACCCCTTTATCAATTCGCTATTCGAATCTGTCTCTGCTTCGGCAAATGTGGGCCTATCAACAGGCATTACTCAGCCGGCAATGCCAACCTTGCTCAAGGTTACATATATACTTCAAATGTGGATCGGCAGGTTAGAATTTATCGCTGTATTTGTCCTCGTAGGATTTTTTATATCTTGGTTAAAAGGAAAATAGAATATGATAAGACATTTAAAATTTATAGCATATAGCTGGATTTTTTTATTGATTTTTAGTTGTTTTGCTTTCGCCCAATCGATAAAGATTATAGATTTAGTCGAGGGGGGTCGCGGATATGATGGTAAAGAGATTTCAGTCGAGGGAGAGGTCATTGGGCATTTAATGAAGAGGGGAGATTTTGCCTGGTTTAATATAGACGATCAGACATCCAGCATAGGTATCTGGGCTGATTTTGACCTTGCAGCTAAAATAAAATATTTAGGAAGACATGCGGTAAGAGGCGATCGGGTTAGAATAGACGGAAAATTCCACTCCCATTGTCCAATGCACGGCGGGGATACAGATATACATGCGCATAGAATAGTCATTGTGAAAAGAGGAGCCCCACAGATACTAACTTATGATAATAAAAAAGTAAATATTCTTATATTTCTCGCAGGGGCATTATTATGTCTATATATTATAAAGATATTGAAGAGACAGCGATAAGGGAGCTGGAGTTAGTCAATTCAATTGAGGCTCTAGAGTCGTTCTCTGTGAAATATCTGGGCAGAAAAGGTATAGTCACAGAATTGATTTCAAAAATTTCCTCACTATTTGTCGAGGAACGCCCGCAAGCCGGCAGGGAATTAAACTCTTTAAAGAATAAACTCAAAGACCTAATCGAATCGAATCGCGCTGTTATGCGTCAACAGACTTTTTCAAAGAAAGGGCGCCCAGTCGATATTACACTTCCAGGAATAGTTCAGGATATTGGCAAGAAACATCCTATCACACAAGTAACGGATGAAATTTGTAGAATTTTCCTATCTTTAGGCTTTAAATTATTTGAGGGCCCGGAAATAGAAACAGAATATAGCAATTTTCAGGCTTTAAATATTCCCTTAGAGCATCCTTCATGTGATGCATTCGATACATTTTATTTAGAGACGCAGATTAACGTAGATGACCAGAGAAACCAAAGAGGAAGAAAACGCAGATTAACGCAGATAAAGTCTTCTGGAAAATTATTATTGCGCAGTCATACTTCACCTGCTCAAATCAAAGTAATGAATCAATATAAACCGCCAGTAGCGACCATAGTGCCGGGTAAAGTCTATCGTCCAGATGCGACTGATGCTTCGCACTCATTTATGTTTCATCAAGTCGAAGGTTTTTTCGTCGATAAAGACGTAAAATTTTCAGATCTCAAGGGAGTGTTAGAGAAGTTTAGTAAAGAGATGTTTGGTTCTGATATACGGATGCGATTTAGGCCACACTTTTTTCCTTTTACCGAGCCGTCCGCCGAGGTAGATATATCTTGTATTATTTGTGGCGGAACAGGAAAGACAACAAGAAAAACTTGTTCAGTATGCAAAGGAAATGGCTGGTTGGAGATTTTGGGCTGCGGTATGATTCATCCCAATGTTTTTAAAGCCGTCGGTTATACAGCCAAAGAATTTACCCCACTAAAGAAATCTATTAAGAAGAAGAGTAGCAAAGAAAACTTTCTAGTGGGGTTAACAGGCTTTGCTTTTGGTATGGGGGTGGAGAGGATTGCGATGTTAAAATATGGCATAAATGACATCCGAATATTTTTTGATAATGATTTGCGGTTTTTGAAGCAGTTTTGAAAATGATTACAGTGATTATTAAAAGATTACGTAGATAAATGAGGGATTATTAAAATCACTGTAATCTTATATTTAATCACCGTAATCATATTAATATTATGAAAGTTTCATTAGACTGGTTAAAAGATTACGTAGATATAAAAACAAGCCCTGAAGTTTTGGCCCAGAAGCTTACGATGGCCGGTCTTGAGGTAACTTCTTTAGAAGAAAAAGAGACAAGCACAGTATTTGAAATAGAGGTTACTTCTAATAGGCCGGACTGCTTGAGTGTATTAGGCATTGCGCAAGAGGTTGCAGCTATATTAGATTCAAAATCAAAAATCAAAAAATCACAACAAAAATACAAAATTAGAAAATCAAAAACACTTAGCTTAAAATCTAATTTTATTAAGATTCAGGATAAAGAGGATTGTTCGTTTTACAGAGGGTGTTTAATCGCTGATGTTAAGGTTGGTCCATCTCCCAAATGGCTGCGGGACAGAATTGAGTCTTTAGGAATACATCCTGTAAATAACATCGTCGATATTACTAACTATTGTCTCTTGGAATACGGACAGCCCCTTCACGCTTTTGATTATGATAAGATTGTTGAACAGATTGTTGTGCGTCGTGCAAGAAAGGCAGAGAAAATTTTAACTATTGATGGAACAGAGAGGCAGCTGAGCGAAAATATTTTAGTAATAAGCGATAAAAATAAGGCCATCGCTATCGCTGGGATTATGGGAGATAAACTTAGCGAAGTAGGGCCGGTAACTAAAAATATTTTATTAGAAAGTGCTTGTTTTAACCCTGTTCTTACTCGGAGGGCTTCTCGGGAATTAGGGTTATCTAGCGAATCATCGTATCGTTTTGAACGGCAGGTTGCTTTTGAAAGAATAAGGGGGGCACAGGATAGAGCTGTAGAGTTAATCTGTGAGATAGCCGATGGAAAAATCGTGGATGCAAAAGAAGCTGGTTTAAAGAGTAAGCCCAAAGAAGAACAAATTAAATTTGATTGTAAAAGGGCTAATAACCTACTCTCTTTAAATATTAGCGTCGATAGAGTGAAAAGGATATTTACTTCTTTGGGTTTTTCTTGCAGGAAGACTGCAAAGGATATGTTATTGGTAAAGATTCCTCAGTTGCGGAGCGATATTAGGATTGAGGAAGATTTGGTTGAAGAGTTGGCCCGCATATACGGATATAACAATATTCCTTCTACTCTTCC
>JABMQK010000089.1 GCA_013203265.1 bacterium
AAAATAAGTAGTTCGTGTAATTGCACTCAAAATTTTGGCCGCAGCCCTGAGCATGGAAAAAGGAGAGCGCGAGAAAGCAAACAGCAATAAGCCTATTCTTAAGGATTTGTCCGATAATTTAAACTAGACACCACACAACACTTTACATGGTAAAGAGTCGGGGAAAATAAAAACAAAATAGACAGGACAAAACGGACATTTTTTCTCTAACTTCCTCTCTGAATTGGCTATATAATTGACAGTTTGGCTTTCTGCTATATAATAAACAGGCGTTTAACATTGAGATATATTTAAGGCTTGGACATCCCCCACGAGCCAATTACCCTAAAAATTCGAATTTTTTCGGATATTACCCCAGTTGCAGAAATGTAGCTGGGGTATTTTTGTTGTTGACATCGAAAGGTTTTTATATTATGTTATGAACATATGTTCATAACTGTTTAGGGAGGGATATTTTTGTGAGGCCGAAGAAGACTAGGTGGATTAAGTGTGAACCCAAAGAAAGATGCTTCAGGCCGCAATGTATGCCTTTAAGTAGATTAAACGGGATATATTTAACTTTGGATGAATTTGAAGCAATAAGGTTGGCTGATTTTGAAGGGTTAAAACAAGAAGAAGCGTCAAAAAAAATGAAAATCTCCCGGCCTACTTTTTCAAGAATAATTACTTCCGCTCATAATAAAATAGGCGACGCATTGGTAAATATCAAAGCAATAAAGATTGAAGGCGGATGTTGCAATGTGCGTAAAAAGAAAGAATGAAAGATAAAATAAAAATACTACTTATAGCCATTGGCTTTATCCTTTTCTATTATTTACCACTTGAACTTTTATCTTTTAAGGGGCCGCTTTTTGAAGCATTTGCATTAGTAAAGTGGTATGCAAGAGAACACGTCTTGTTGTGTCTTATCCCTGCTTTTTTCATTGCAGGCGCTATTTCAGTTTTTATTAGTCAAGCATCGGTTATTAAATACTTAGGCGCGCAGGCAAAGAAAATAGTGGCTTATGGGGTTTCTTCGGTTTCAGGAACGATTTTAGCAGTATGCTCTTGCACTGTTTTACCCTTGTTTTCAGGAATTTATAAGCGAGGCGCAGGTTTAGGTCCCGCAATCGCTTTTCTTTATTCAGGCCCTGCGATAAACGTTTTAGCAATAATTATGACAGCACGGATACTTGGTTGGCAATTGGGCCTGGCAAGAGCAATAGGCGCAATTTTATTTAGCATAGTTATAGGTCTTTTAATGCACTTTATCTTTTTGAAAGAGGAGAAAAAGCGACACGCCAATGGTTCATTTCAATTTGGCGAAGAAAAAGAAGGCCGCCATCTTTGGAAAAATATCCTCTATTTTGGTTCAATGGTAGGCATATTGGTTTTTGCTAATTGGGCAAAACCGCAGGGAGTAGAAACGGGAGCCTGGGAGAAGATTTTTACATATAAATGGCATATAACTGTTATCTTTGCGATTTCGTTAATTGTGATGCTTGGTAAATGGTTTAAGAGAAATGAGTTAAAAGATTGGACGGTGGCAAGTTTGGATTTTGCCAAGCAGATTATGCCACTTTTACTCGCAGGAGTTTTAGTCGCAGGTTTTCTTTTAGGTAGGCCAGGAGAAGAAGGTATTATTCCATCAAGATTTATTCAGATATTAGTGGGAGGCAATTCCATATTTGCTAACTTTTTTGCGTCTATTGTCGGTGCATTTATGTATTTTGCTACACTTACCGAAGTGCCAATTTTACAGGGGCTTATCGGCGCAGGTATGGGAAAAGGACCTGCTTTGGCCTTACTTCTGGCAGGTCCAGCATTAAGTTTGCCTAATATGCTGGTCATCCGTGGTGTTATTGGAACAAAAAAAACAATTGTATATGTGAGTCTTGTTGTTGTTATGGCGACAATTAGTGGAATAATCTTCGGAGGAATAATAGGAGGCGCAAGATGAAGATCGAAATACTTGGAATGGGATGTGCAAAGTGTAAGATACTTTATGAAAACGCAAAAAAGGCAGTTCAAGAAAAAGACATAGAGGTTGAAGTCGTAAAAGTTGAGGATATAGACAAGATTACAGCCTACGGCGTGATGATGACACCTGCGATTGTTATAGATGGCCAGGTTAAGACAGCAGGCAAAATACCTTCATCGGAGGAAATTAAAAAATGGTTATAAGAAACCGTATTTTTAGTGTTGTTTTTTTATTTTTTATCATAGCGTTTCTATCTTTTTCAACTATTGGGTTTGCTAAAGAAAATAACGTCATAGCGTACTATTTCCACGGTACGTTTCGGTGCTATACCTGTACAAATATAGAAAAATATTCGAGGGAAGCGATTGAGGCGAATTTTAAAGACGCGCTTCAATCGGGGAAACTTGAGTTTAAGGCGGTTAATGTGGAAGAACGAGGCAACGAGCATTTTGTGAATGACTATCAGCTTTATACTAAGTCACTCGTATTATCGCTCGTTAAGGACGGCAAAGAGACGCAGTATAAAAACCTCGAAAAAATATGGGAATACGTAAGAGATAAAGAAAAATTCTTCAACTATGTTACCGGTGAGATACAAGCCTATTTAAAGGAATAATCTATATGGTTGAGATTATTATAACTTTTGCATCTGCTTTGTGGCTAGGGATCCTTACCTCAATAAGTCCTTGTCCATTAGCGACAAACATTGCTGCTGTTTCGTTTCTTTCGAAGAAAATCAACCATCCGAAGTCAGTGCTTTTTGCCGGAATAATATACACGGCAGGCAGAATGGTAGCGTATGCGGTATTGGGATTTATTATTATAACTTCACTTGCAAGTGTTCCTCTGGTAGCTAATTTTATTCAAAGATATATGAATAAGATATTAGGGCCGCTTTTATTTATTGTTGGATTATTTCTTCTTGACATCATTCGTTTTAATATCTCAGGACTTACATTATCGAAAGAGAAACAAGAATTCCTTGCTCGGAGTGGATTAAAAGGCTCATTTGCCCTTGGGATTCTTTTCGCGCTTGCCTTTTGCCCGATTTCCGCGGCGCTCTTTTTCGGAAGCCTAATTCCTTTATCTTTGAATAATACTTATGGAATAGTGCTGCCTTTTATCTATGGAATAGGCACGGGGCTGCCTGTATTAGGCTTTTCTTTTGGGATAGCCTTCGGTATTTCTACACTGTCACATTTGTTTAATAA
>JABMQK010000090.1 GCA_013203265.1 bacterium
AACTTATGGAGCGAAGCGAACATAAGTTATAAGTGCGAATTGTCCCTCCTTCACTGTCACTTCGGCGGGATCCCGCAAAGTCCGCCATTGTAGTAGTGGCGCACGCATGCGGGAAACCCCGCCCTTTTGGCGAAATTAGAATTTATATTTCTTTTATCTTTCTTACTTTGTAATGCGTAAATTTTATATAATACCCTTCCGCTTTAGCCAAAAGGGCGGGGTCAAATTCAGACAACAGCTTACGTTTCAGCCTCAGCCCAAGGCTGATGAGCCTTTGGCTCAAAAGGCTGAACCGTCTTTCGACGGACACTGCGCTCCGTAAGCTGTGTCTTCATTTGATTAGAATATTTATTCAAGAAGTTATCCTTGAATTCCAAAAACCTATCCTCTTTTATAGCCTGTCTGATATCGTGGATTAACTTAATGAAGAAGTGGATATTATGTAAAGAGACGAGCCGCAGCCCCAATATCTCTTTAGAGTTAAATAAATGCCTTAAATAGGCGCGCGAGAAGTTCTTGCAAGTATAGCAGTCGCACTCTGAATCTAACGCATTAAAATCTGACTTAAATTCCGCGTTTCTTACTGTAAGCTTACCTGTGCTGGTAAATGCTGAACCATTCCTGCCGTAACGAGTGGGAATCACACAATCAAACATATCCACCCCGTAACTTACTGCCTCTAAAATATCCTCCGGCATTCCAATACCCATCGCATAACGTGGTTTATCTTGGGGTAGATTCTCGGCTGTAAATGAGAGTAATTCGTTCCTTAAGTCTTCGGGCTCGCCAACACTCAATCCGCCGATAGAATAACCAGGTAAATCTAGGTCTGCAAGCTCTTTGATAGACTCCTCTCTTAAATCCTTATAAGTAGAGCCCTGAACAATACCAAAGAGCATCTGATTCTTTTGGCAACCTTGTTTTAGATATTCGTCCTTAGAGCGCCTGGCCCAATCAGTAGTCCTCTCCATCGCAACCTTAGCCATCTCAAGAGCTGCAGGATACTGGATACAATCATCCAGAGACATAATAATATCTGATCCCAGCGTCTTTTGTATATTGATAACTTTTTCGGGCGTTAAAAAATGTCTTGTGCCATCTATGTGTGACTGGAATTCTACACCATCATCTTTAAACTTTCTTAGAAGCGCTAAGCTAAATATCTGAAAACCGCCGCTGTCAGTAAGTATGGGTTTTTGCCAGGACATAAAATTATGCAGTCCGCCAGCTTCTTCGATTACATCAAGCCCTGGCCGTAAATAAAGATGATAAGCATTAGAAAGCACTACTTCTGCACAGCTATCCTCTAGCTCTTTGGGGGAGATTGTTTTTACAGTGGACTGTGTGGCTACCGGCATAAATACCGGCGTCTGGACTCTCCCGTGCGGCGTCTTGAATTCTGCACACCGAGCTTTTGATTTCTTATCTTTATGTGTAATTTTTAATTTGAACACTACTTCGGCCACTCTATATTATAAACATAAACGGAATTACCTTCGGGTGTCTTTTCCTGGAGCACTTTCTTAAAATATTTTAAACCTTCTCCTTTATAAAAATACATCCTTATAAACATACTTTGGGTTAAATCTTTATCTAAAAACACACACTTATAAGAACCCTCGTCGTCCTCGAATATCAAAGCCGAATAGTCTAAATTGCTCTCGTCTAAGACCTTCTCCTGTAAAACTGCGTCCTTGGCATAAACAACGCTATAAGGTATTCCTATATCTATATCCAGTCCTCTACAGATATAAGCATTAAAATTTGATAAATCTAAGACCAGGCCGTTATCAAATAGTAAAAGATTTTCTTCCTTCTTGAACTTATTCGATAATGAGTTAAGCCTTATATTGCTTATTTTTGAAATCCAGCCAAGCGCATCCTGATCATTAAGTAAACTTAAATCTGTCAATAAACCTCTAGCTTTTTCTTGTGTATATCCGTATTCTTTTTTTAGATAATTTATAGATTCGGTCGGGCGACTACCTGAAAGATGAATCCAGATATCTCCTTTTTGAAAATCCCAATTACCGATATGAGAAATCGAACGCATCTTACCGATCATATCATAAGAAGCGATGAAATAGGCCGAAGGCATATTGCTACTATAAAGAAGGGAAATTACCTCTTGTGTCTTTTCTTTATCTAAGACACCCTCTAGGTATTGGCGCGCATCTTCTTGGGGCAATTTTACAATATCTCTTAGGATATTTATCACCTTAACGTGTGTAAGGCCGTATGACTCCAACAAATCAAATGCCTCATTCTTAGATATATCTAACATTCGTAGTATCCCGATAGCCTCCTCTTCATCATCAGTAGTCAATACCTTGGCCATCCAAAATGCTACAGGGCTATTTTGAGTCTTTCCGTCAAATAAAACAGGTCTCTGGGCCACAGCTTTAAACCAATGTCCATAATCCCACCAAGAGTTTATTATCGTATTTTTATCTGAGTCGCTCTTAATAAATGTTAAGCTCTTATACCAGGCGTCATTCATCATGGGAAACTTAAAAGAGACAATATCAATACTTCTGGTCACATAAAAAGACACAAATAGATAAATAATAAGCACCAGGGCACCCATTATAAGAAAATGAATCTTTTTTGAAAACCTAAGGGAAATAACAAAAATTTCACGTATCGCCTTATCAAAAACTATCCCGAACATTATCCCTAAAGGAACGATCATAAGTAACGCGAATCTTACGGCGCTAAGCGAGGCATAATATAGAGTACTCAACCAGATAAATAAACAAAAGAATCCTATACCTAATTCTCTATCCCTAAGTATTTTTTTGGAAAGAACCAGATATATCGAACCAATAATGGTAACAAAAAATATAGGGACCCCTCCTAGTTCCTTAGCCATCGTATAAGGACTTATTTTCTTCAATTCACCCACCGTAAGAAAAACATTTGGCCAATTGTCTTGGGGTATACTCTTTAAAGCAAATATCATCTTGCCTGGTTCGGATATAAAACTGAAAAAACTCTCCTTACCATTGAATAGACCAACTAATATAATTCCTGAAATAAATAAGTAGACTATCCAAAGAATATTCTTTTTAAATAAAGCTTTATCTTTTCCTTCAGAGAAATAGTCATTTAAGATAAAGATGAAACCAGAAATGATTAATAAATCAAGTATAAACCACCAACCCTGCCAAATGCTGGCATAGAATGCACAGGCAAAAGCGAATACAGCCAGACCTAAACTTTTTTTAGCCGTATTTGCGGATTTAAAAACAAATAGAAATGACCAGAAGATTAAAAGAGGAAAAAATACATTATAAATATCAGTATCCAACCATTCCCCTGTTGTGCGGTGTAGTAAAAGCGGAGCGAGGCTAACTGCTATTGTAGCAAAAAATGCCGCGGTATTACTTTTACACATCAACTTAGTTATAAAAAAGGTAAAAATTACAAGTAAAACAGAAAATAATAATGGAATTAAATATAGTCCGAACTCATAATCGATATCTAAATTTAAGAAACCAAATATCTTGTAAATGAAACTACCTAAAATTATATGCATACTTCTAGAAAGCGATTGTTCAATGGGCATATCTATGAGATCGTCGTAATTTTTTCCGTCCACAATACTGTCACCGATATGGCCTTTATTTATTAAATTATCAATCAATCTCAACCAATAGTATGAATCTATCCCGAAAAGATATGTATGATTGTTGTCATTTTGATAAAACGCCTTTTTCTCTTGAGCCTTTTCTTTTATCTTCTCTTGGATAGAGTGTTTATTTTGCTTCAAATAATCCTTATAGGACTGAGAAATTAATTTAGCTCTCTTCTTGCCCGGAAAATCTGCATACCGCTCATCTACTTTATTTTTAATCTTTTCTAAACTGTCATTATAGACTTCTAGCTTGGCTATTTTATTTATGCCAGATAGCGATATCAGTCTAGCCCTCAAAAATATAACAAAAAAGGAGAGCAACAAGACTAAACTAATTGTTACTATTTTGTTTTTCTTCATTTATAGCCCCCTACAACTCTTTATAGGACGAGTGTGGCGTCCCCGTAGCTAAAGAAACGATATCGATTCACTATCGCTTCTTGATATGCTTTTTTTATATTTTTTAAGCCGGCAAAGGCTGATACTAATACAAAAAGAGTACTTTTAGGTAAATGAAAATTTGTAATAAGAGAATCGACTACTCGAAATTTAAACGGTGGATAAATGAATAAATCAGTATAACCCTTTATGCCATCATCTGCTATTGTAAGATTTAGAATTTTATCCCTATTTGCCTCAAGCGCCCTGCAAGTAGTCGTTCCTACGGCAAATATCTTTTGGGAATTATTTTTTGTCTCTTTGATTAGTTTAATTGTCGCTTTGGGAATCTCAAAGTACTCTCTCTCCATTTTATGGTTTGAAATATCTTCTTTTTTTATAGGAGCGAATGTTGGGTATCCTACGTGTAAAGTTATAAAAGCGATATTTACGCCTATTTTCTTAATCTTCTTAAGTAATGTATCAGTAAAATGCAGGCCCGCTGTGGGAGCAGCAACAGCACCTTCCCTCTTTGCATACACCGTCTGATACCTGGTTCTGTCTAATAGAGAATCTTCTCTCTTTATATATTGTGGTAACGGCACATGGCCGATATCATTTAACTTACCCAAAATATCTTTTTTATTAAATTCAATTATCCTTTTATTGTAATCAATTAACTTAAAAGTTAATCCATTATTATTTACGCGAACTTCTTCATTAATCTTTAATCTCTTAAGCGGCTTAATTAAAGCCCGAAAACGCCTGTTGCCAATTCTTTCCAATAGAAGCGCTTCCACCTTTCCACCTGTCTTCTTACGAAAACCAAATAATCTCGCTAAGATAACCTTGGTGTTATTTAGAATTAAAAGGTCGCCGGGATTAAAATAATCAACGATATTATGAAATTTTTTATGTGTTATGCTCTTATCTTCTCTGTCTAAAATAAGCAGGCGGGATCGATCCCTCTTTTCTAAAGGAAATTGCGCAATTAAATCTTTCCTCAAGTTATAATCAAAATCAGTTAGTTTCATATTAATATATAATCTCTATCGCTTAGAAAAGAACCAAAATATTAAAGAGAGAACAACACTTATGAGAATACAGGTAGCGAGAGGAAAATAAAAAGAGAAGTTTCCTTTTTGTATACGTATATCACCTGGCAATTCCCCTAAGAAAGGGATTTTATTAATTGTCATTAATATAATGCCTACAAAAACAATGAATGCCCCCAACATTATAAGTAGTTTGCCGAAT
>JABMQK010000091.1 GCA_013203265.1 bacterium
AGAAAGGGCCGGTAACAACTATAACACTAAACGATCCCGGCAAAGAAGAGATTATCGATTATGAGAAATACGGAGAATTCCTAGATATAGGAACAGTTGATTATAGATATGTAATAGGAGACCAGGAAGGTTTATCTCGCGCTGCTGGTGAAGGTATTTATCCTAATACAACCAGCGTGCGTTGGAACCCTAATTTTGTTAAAGTAAGAAAAGAAGGCAGATTTAAAGGAAATCATTGGGATTTAGTTCATTCAAAAGATTTAGAGGCAGCATTCTTTAGATGGGCGTTATTTCCTGAGCCCAAAGGTGTAAGTTTATTCTATTTAGGTTTAATCTTAGAGAAGGCTGGTTTGTATAGACACGCAATAAAGGCCTACTACGCTATTGTTATACACTTTCCTTCTAGCGTGGGTTGGACTTATTGGCGCACACCTTGGTATGTTGGACAGGCGGCCATTGCAAAAATAAAATATCTATGCAAAAAACATCCAGAGATAAAGATGAAATTAGTAGATGCGAAGATAGAGGTAATAAATGGTTACGACCACGATATTTCAAATGATATTTTTGTAGTAAACCCAGGCAAAATTATTAGTAATGGAGTGGCCAGAAGTTGGTTTGATAGAGTAAAAGATTTTTTTAAAGAGCGGTTTCAACAGAGAAAAGTAAAAAGGATAAAAGGTTGGGGCCGGATTAGGTTGGTTCAATATGAAAATGGAGATTGGCAATTGCTCGTTGATGATAAACCATTTGTGATTAAAGGTATGACTTATGCACCGACAAAGGTTGGGCAAGGTCCCGACGATGGGTCTTTAACTAATTGGATGGAGTATGATTTTAATAGTAATGGTAAGTGTGATGGTCCTTATGATGCCTTTGTGGACAAGAATAGAAATAACAAACAGGATAGAAATGAACCGGCAGTTGGCGATTTTAAAATACTTAAAGAAATGGGGGTTAATACAATAAGGCTTTATCAGCAACCGTTTGAAATAGATAAGGAACTTTTAAGGCAGCTCTATCGCGATTATGGGATAATGGTAATAATGGGGGATTTCTTGGGGAAGTATGCTTTAGGCTCGGGAGCTGATTGGCATGAAGGAACCGATTATGATAATCCTTTACATCAAAAGAATATGCTTGAGTCTGTAAAAAAGATGGTTCTTGAATTTAAAGATGAACCCTATATTTTAATGTGGCTATTGGGTAATGAAAACGTTTATGGTGTTGCTTGTAATGCGGATAAAAATCCAGAAAGCTTTTTTAAATTTTGTAACGAGGCAGCTCTATTGATAAAAACATTAGATAGCGAACATCCTGTTGCTATAGCGAGCGGAGATGTATTATTTTTGGATAAGTTTGCAAAGTATACTGATGAAGTAGATGCATTTGGAACAAATGCTTATCGAGGAGGTTATGGTTTTGGCGCATTTTGGCAGCAGGTCAAAGGTTTAACAGATAAGCCAGCGTTTATTACAGAGTATGGCTGCCCTGCTTATTCTAAAGGGATGACTAGAGATCAGGCAGAACAAGCGCAGGCAGATTATCTTTTGGGTTGCTGGGAGGATATTGAAGATAATATGGCCGGCGGCAAAGGAGAAGGCAATGCAATTGGAGGAATAGTTTTTGAATATTTAGATGAATGGTGGAAGGCCTATGAGCCGTCATTTCATGATACAAAAGGATTGTTTACCGGGGCGTTCCCGGATGGCTTTATGCATGAAGAGTGGCTGGGTGTTTGTGGTCAAGGAAACGGAGATTTAAGTCCATTCTTGAGAAGATTGAGAAAGAGTTATTATGCTTACAAGGAAATTTGGAGCAAATAATTTTTTTAGAATTTAATAGAAAGGAGGGTGATGTATAAAATAATTATTTTAATAATTCAGCCTCGGTAGAAAAAATAAGATTATCTTCAGAGGTGTTTAGTATAAAGAGGTTATATTGAAAGCAAAAAGTATAAAATATGAAGGGAGGAAGTAAAGATGAAGAGATTTGTGAGTTTACTTTTAGTTTTGAGTTTGGTGGTGTTCGCTACTAGCGCTTTGGCACAAGGTAAGGAGTTTTTTAAAGTATATACTGATACCAATTCTCCGGATAATCACTACATACCTTCTGGATGGATGGGAGATTATGCAGACCTTGCTATGGATGATAAACATATGGATTCTCCACATTCAGGTTCTACCTGCATTAAGATGACTTATTATGCCAGGAGGACTCAAGGTCAAGGTTGGGCAGGTATCTACTGGCAGAATCCACCCAATAATTGGGGTTCTAAGAAGGGTGGTTTTGATCTTACGAATATGACGAAGTTGAGTGTATGGATGAAAGGTGCTAAAGGCGGAGAGATTATAGATAAGATAGTAGTTGGAGGGATTAAAGGTATGTATCCTGATTCATCGGAGACGACGTTCGGGCCATTTGAATTAACTGATGAATGGAAAGAATATACCATTAATCTTGCAGGAAAAGATATTTCTTATATCTCTGGTGGTTTTTGTTGGGTTGCTAATGCTGATTCCAATGATAAGGGGGCCACTTTTTATATTGACGACATCAAATTCGTAGCAGATCCTACAATGAAACCCGAGATCAAAAAGGCAGAAGATATGCCTTTTTATGTCTATGCAGATAAGGGGTCCATTACGAATCACTTCATTCCTTCCGGATGGATGGGGGATTATTCTGATATTAAGTTAGATGTGAGTTCACAGGATGACCCTTATTTCGGCTCTACTTGTATTGAGATCGAATACACAAGTGAAGTTTCTCAGGGCGCGCGCTGGACTGGTATCTATTGGCAGAATCCACCCAATAACTGGGGTTCTATAGATGGTGGTTTTGATTTATCCAAGGCAACGAGCCTTACTTTTTGGGCCAGGGGCCAAAAAGGCGGCGAGCGTATTGAAGAGTTTAAAATCGGTGGCATAATGGGTGAATACTCTGATACTGATTCTGCGGGTATCGGCCCGGTAGTTTTAACTAGCGAGTGGAAACAATACACAATGGATCTGACAGGTAAAGACCTTTCTTTTATTATCGGAGGTTTCTGCTGGTCGACAAATATCGATGTTAATCCAGAAGGCATTACTTTTTATCTGGATGAAATAAGATATGAGTAAAATTATTTTTCTACTGATTGAAAAAAATTGGTTTATCGTCTTGCCCTGATGGATTGTGCTATTTTAGTTTGTTTAGAGTTTAGTGTTTTTTTTGGGGGGTAAGGCTTAAGGCAACTTTATCCACCTACGAGGTGGCAGAGAAGCATTTTTATAATATTAAGGTGAGCCCTGTTAGAGAACTTTATTCTCTAGCAGGGTAAAAAAATGAAAAATAAATTAATTCTATTTATTGGCGCGATAATAGTTTTTTCGTTTGGTATTTCTTTTGGTCCCAGGCCATTTATTCCTTCCAGGGTAGAAATCAAGAAATTTAAAAATGGCCATTATCAGCTTCTGGTAAATAAAAAACCCTATATTGTAAAAGGTGTCTGTTATAGTCCTGTGCCCATAGGCCAGAGTCATGATAATGATTTCTGGGCTGATTCAAGAGAACCTTGGAAGGTTGATGGTAAACTTATGAAGAAGATGGGAATTAATACAGTAAGATTTTATCAATCAGGCCAAGATCCGGATGATGTGAGAAAAGTTATTAATGATTTATATAGTTTATATGGAATACGTACGATTATGGGGCACTGGTTGGGATTCTGGAATTATCCTTCACCGTTCTACGCCGATGAAGATTTCAGGAACAGAATAAAAAATGATGTTTTGGCTATGGTGCGTGAATATAAAGATGAGCCAGGAATTTTGTTTTGGGTTTTGGGTAATGAGAATAATTATTCATTTTCAGGCAGGGTTAATTTCTGGTCTTCAGAGGAGATAGATGCGATAGGAGATCCTTCTGTTCAAATAAGTGAACGCGCACGCATATATTACTCTTTTGTAAATGAGATAGCTAAAGCAATTCATGAAATCGATCCCAATCATCCTGTGGCAATGGGAAATGGTGAACTTATGACGCTGGATATCGCTGATCAAGTGTGCCCCGATGTAGACATAGTGGCTTGTATTATTTATCGCGGCAAGTCTTTTGGAAATATTTTTAGAAATTTAAGAAATACCTTTGATAGACCGTTAGTTTTCATTGAATTCGGTTGCGATGCATATAATGCATATTCAAAAGAGGAAGATGAAGCTAATCAGGCAAAATTTTTAGAGTCACAATGGATTCAAATTTATCAGAACTTAGCCAATAATCCAAAGGGAGAAGGCAACTGTTTAGGCGGCGCTATATTTGAATGGAGTGATGAGTGGTGGAAGAATAAGGAATATGATCCTCAGAGTTGGTTCGTACATGATACAGGATCTAATTGGTCCAATGGTGCATATTATTTTGATATAAAGGTAGAGGGCAATAAGAATATGAATGAGGAGTGGTTTGGCTTGGTTTCTTTATCTGAAGAATTAGAAGATGGTTTAAACAAGAGGACACCTCGCAAAAGTTATTATACTCTTCGGGAGTTCTGGAGAAATCCTAGAGTAAAACTAAATAAGCGCAAAAAATGATAAGCTTAAAGCATATAGCCCTAACAGTAATTTTTTTATCCATTTTTTCTGTGCAGTTTTGTTTAGCCCAACAGGACGCTAAAAGAATTGATTTGTTAAAACAAGAGATAAGAGATATCCAGACCGCTGAAGGCTCGGAATTGTTATTGACGGAATTACTGGATGTATATGCTCAAGGTAACGATTTTGATGAATTTTATAATTTTCTAGAAACTGTTGAGAAAAAAAAGATATTTAGAAAGACATCAATTGTTTACTATTATAAAGCATTAACACGTTTTAGGCAGATGCAATTTTTAGAAGAAAATAAGATGTGGCAGGAGCTTTTTGATAATAAAGATTCATATATCGCAGATTTAGATAAATCTTTAGCAAAGGCAAGAAAATTAAACACTTGCGTCAATCCTTTAGCTTTAAGAATTAAGTTTTTAGAAGCACAGACAAAAGAAGATGATGAAGCTTCTTTAATTGAAACATTAGAGGATTTATTTAATTTAGCTAAAGAGTATATCGAAACAGAAAATGACGTCGAGGTGATAAAAGATATCGCAGATAAATTATCAGAAGAAAAGCAAGATACTTATGCCAAAAAATTATATAATGTCTACGTCACTAAGATTTCCAGGGCTGATATAGGCCAAGAAGAGTTGAAGAAAATAGCAGAAGATTTCTTAAAGAAAGATAAGGTTAATTTGGCCGTCTCTTTATATAGCGCCTATTTAGACAGATTAACTGGTATCCCAGAAGATAGAGATGCTATTATAAAGGAGATGTTTGATATAGCAGAAAAATTTGAACATCCTGGTTGGCGGGAAGGGGTTGATCCTTTTTTTGCAGAGAAGCTTTATGAAAAGATAGAGTCTTTATATAACGTTGAATCTTTTGATGAGTTTTCTCAACTCCAGAGGGCCTATAATTTAGAGAGAATAAAAGAATATGAGTCCTGTTTTGGGGAATATCTTAGATTGATAGATATTTTTCCAAATTACCAAGACAAGGACAGGATTTATTTTAGGCTTGGTATTTTAAGCGCTTATGAATTTAATAAAATAGATGAAGCAAAAGAATATTTTTTAAAAGTAACCAATAATTTCCCTCAAAGCCTAGACTATTCTAATAGCCTGTATCATTTAGGATTGTTAAATCACTGGCAGGGCAATCTAAAAAAAGCAGATGAATTTTATAAGAAGATTTTAGAAAAGACAAAAGATATTAAAGATAAGCCTGAGATTGCGCTTTTGGCTGAGTCCAGGATTAAAGAGATAGATGACGATAGAGATATAGAATATAACCTAAAGATGTTTTTAGGAGCGGTGTTGGTTGAGATAGAGGAAGAGAAGCCGTATTTGCACTTAGAGCTATTTGCAAGGGCGGGGAAAGATTATTTAGATGAAACGATTAAATTCCAAACCAATTCATATTTTACAGATACCGGTTGTTTACAGGAAGATTTCACTTATCTCTGGTCGGG
>JABMQK010000092.1 GCA_013203265.1 bacterium
AATAAGTTATCATCCCAGACATTATGAGCTGTTAAAAACAAAGGGATACCTTTTTTTATAGAGATATCTTGTAGGGTTTGCGCATGGATCTTGCTGAAGTAGTGCATATTATGGGTATGAATAACATCTGCTTTACTTTTCTCTATAAAATCACTAAACACACTTTTTATCTCTTGTTCAAGCCCATTAGTACCTCTTTTATAAAGCCAGTTTAAATCCATAATAGGCACCCGACGAATTCTAACACCTTGATATTCGTCTTCTACTTTTGCCTGATCAACAGCACAGGTTAAAAGACTGACTTTATGGCCCATCTTCACTAACATAGGTAACAACATAGTTAAGTGCGTCTCAACCCCACCAATTATTGGTGGAAACCCCCAGTGCAAATGGGCAATGTTTAACTTCTTTTTTGTCTTTTTAATCATAGTATTACCCCTTAGTAATATTGTTGGATTTTTGATTTAGATACTTTCCTATCAAATACGTATTTTTTATTTCTTACTAATTCACGTAGTATGCCGAATACCCTAACTTTTAATTTCATTCTTTTCTTTCTATGTGTTGAGGAATTATTATTTTCTTTGCCTGAAACAACTTTTATATTTACTGCGCTGTGATTTATCTCTAGCTTCAGGATATCACCGCGCCATTTTAAAGAAAATAATATCTTTCTCCAATTCTTTGGAATCTTGGGATCTATCGTTAATACTTCTTTTACAATCTTAACACCAGCAAATCCATTTATCACAATCTGCCAAGTACCTCCAAGACAAGCAGCATGAACACCTTCCCTTGTATTGTCATGAACATTGGCTATATCCGTATGCAAACTTACATTAAAAAACTGATACGCTCTACTCAAATCTCCTACATCCAAAGCCATAAGCGCATGCATAGAAGGACTTAAAGAAGATTTATGCAGAGTTTTATCAATATAATATTGATAGTTTACCTTTTTGGTCCTACTACTAAAGATATCTGAAAGAAGATATAAAAGCATAATTACATCTGCTTGCTTGACTAGTTGTGTCTTGTGAAAATCCTTAACTTTAATACCTTTAGGCAACAGAGGCATCGAATTCTCATCGAATTCACGAACCTTTACCTTTCTCTTCTTAAAGAAACTATCGAATTGTTCTATAACTTTATCCTTACGCACATTCATACATATACGAGGAGCAATGCGTTTCCATTCCCTAACTTCTTTTTTATCAAGACCGATCTTTGTAATTAAACTCAAATTAACTTTAGATTTTTCATTCTTTATCTTATTAAACATCTTGTATGCAACATTTAAATTCCACTTTGCCATCATATTTGTGTAAGCATTGTTATTGACATCCTCATGGAACTCATCAGGGCCAATGACATGTTTAATTTCGTATCTTTTATTTTTACTATTGTATTCAACACGGCTGGTCCAGAATCTTGCTGTTTCAAATAAAATCTCATAACCAAAATCTTCCATAAATCTTTCATCGCCTGTAGCAACATAATAGTGATAAAGAGCAAAAACGATATCAGCTGTTATATGATGCTCCATTTTATCAGTATAAATTTTAATAACTCGGCCATCGAGATTCTTTGCCCAAGTAGGAGTAGTCTCTTGTCCTGAATCGGCTGACTCCCAAGGAAACATTGCTCCTTTATAACCTGACTCTTTAGCTATATCTCTTGCAGCCTCCAACCTCTTATACCTATACAACAATAAACTCTTTGCCACATCGGGAAAGATATATGTATAGAATGGTAGCAGAAAAATTTCTGTATCCCAAAATATGTGACCTCTATAGCCTTCGCCTGACAAAGTTCTGGCACCAATACTAGAAAGACCATTATTATCATTTGCACATATTGTCATATGATAAATAGCAAATCTAAAATTCTTCTCTACTTCAGGAACTCCCCAGATTGATACTCCAGCAATACTCCAAAGATCTTCCCAAGCGCTTATGTGTTTCTTTATTAAACCATCGAAGCTACTATTAAAAGCCTTCCTAAATCTAACTTCCGATAGTTCCTTTGTTTTCTCAAAATTATCTCCTATAGGCATAAAATCCAAATAAAATATCTTTGTAAATACGACAGTCTGATTCTTATTCAACTTAAGTTCAAAAATATTATCTTTTGCAAAAGTCTTTTTAGATCCAATCTTATAATGAAAACCACTTCTATAAATAATAGAATGAGATTTCCCGAGTGTATCAACCGCCAAATATCCTTCATTATCAAACTGGTTCAACTCTTTAATTCTGAAGTGTCTTTTGCGTCCTTCTGTAAGCACGCCAGCATTAAAAACTGAAGTATCTATTCCAGTCTGGATGGTTAATTCTGCCTTATCGTCAAGCGGGGTCAAAACTATTTGCATAACGCCAATATTTTTATTATACATAGAAATAAATCTTATTGATTGATAGTCGTACATTCTACCTTTACTATCTTTAAAGATAGTATGTCGCGATAGGATCCCATGATGAATATTCAAAATCCTTTTATGTTTTAAAACATCCATAGCTACAACATCAATCTTTTCCCCCTTGGTTGTGATCTTAAAATTAAATGGATTAGGGAAATTGACTAATTCTGTCACTTGTGCGCCGATTTTATCATAGATGCCAGCTATGTAAGTTCCGGGAGAACAATCGTAAGGAATCTCTTCCAATATGCCACGGCTACCCCACAGGCCATTTCCTAAAGAGAATTGCGATTCGCGTACACCCTGAAGAGACCTAGTCCAACCCTCCTCTTTAATTAACCAGGAGTCCTCTGTATTATATTTTAAATAAAAATCTCTCATTTTCGAAATATATCTATTAATTTATTATAGTCTAATTCTTTTAAATCGCTGACAACAATATCTGCCTCTTTGAGTCTATCGGGGCTGTTATATCGATCTATTCCTATACAATACATCTTTGCCCGCTTTGCTGCTTCAACACCTAATACAGCATCCTCAAAAACAATACAGTTGGAAGACACTACGCCTAATCTTTCAGCGGCCATTAGAAAGATCTGAGGATCTGGCTTACCCTTGGTGATATCATTACCATCAACGATAGCATCCATCAAATTGGTGGTTCCAGTTTTCTTTAAAATAGGCTTACAATTTTTACTTGAAGAAATATTAGCAATCTTAATAGAACGGGATTTTAGCTCTTCTATGAGCCTAATCGTAGATCTATGAATTGGTATTTCATCTTTTTCTATTGACTCTAGAAAATACCCCTGTTTCTTATCGCAGGCCTTTTTTATATCCTCACCTGAAAGATCTGTCAAAATTGCCTTTGCTCCATCAAAACGAGGTATGCCATCTACTTTCTGTTTATAATCTTCAAATGTAAAATCTCTGCCGTACTCTGAAAACATCCCCTTCCAAGCTTTAAAATGAATAGGCACAGTATCAACTATGACGCCATCTAAATCAAAGATAGCGGCCTTAAAACTGTGTTGACTATTTTCTTTCATAGGTATAATTTACTATTTTTATTGCTGTTTAGGACTATATTGCTGGCTAGATAAAAGGAGATTTTCTATAAACCTTCTCTTTTAATACAATATTAAAATGCCGAGACTCTTCGCTTATGCTCAGAGTCGGCGCTAAAAGAAAAAACAAATGCCGAGGAACGGAATTGAACCGCCGACGCCGGGATTTTCAGTCCCGCGCTCTACCGACTGAGCTACCTCGGCATTTACTCCATTAGTAAACTTCGTCTTCTAACGAAGTTTACTATTAAAATTGTCAGGGATTAATTTTATCAGAAAAAATCTCTATGTCAACAAAAAGTAAGTTTTAGCCACAAATAAATTTCTATTTGGAGTATTCAATAATCTTTGTATAAATCTTCTGAACTAACTTTATATTAAACTTGGACTTCATTTATCCTTCTCTTCTGCATGTATATCTCTCCTCCAAGGATGATTAGCTACAATTATTGCAATAAAAAGAGTAATTAACAACCAGTCTCTGCCGATGAGTATGTTTGAAAGCCAAGAATACC
>JABMQK010000093.1 GCA_013203265.1 bacterium
CAGATATCGATAAGTTTCAAAATTCTTGATTTTTTTCAAGATAGATGGTATAACAATAAATAGATATTTAGTCAATAAGAGAAAGAGGCCTATAGATTATGATTACTAAAATTGGAATAGTGGCCGGGGAGATTTGGCACTATCTTGATGATAATGGCGAAACGATGTTGTCTGATTTAATTAAAGGTATCACTAGAGAACGCGATATTGTACTTATGAGTTTGGGCTGGTTAGCTCGCGAAGGTCATGTTATTTTACTGCAGGAAAAAGACGAATATAAAATACAATTAAGAAAATAAGAAACTAAGTAATAATCAGTCTATATTCTTGTTGTTTATTAATAAGATTTTCCCCGTTAGAGAACTACGTCCTCTAACGGGTTTGCTCAATAATCCACCTTAAAGATATGGTTTTAACTACAAATAGAAGCGTAGCATTAATGACAGTTATAATAATAATTTTTATTTTAACCATATTAGCTTCAGTTATGCTTAGTTTGCTCGCAAACCAGACTCGATTAATTGAGCATGATATTTCCAGGACTAAAGCCAAATACGCTACTGAGGCAGCAATGGTTGATCAACTTGATTATGCTAGAAAACACAGCGGAGCTTTTCAGGGCAGCGTTGATGTTTCAGGGCGTTATGATGATCCCGGTCAAGATTGGGATGTCGATATTATAAGTAGTCCTGGTGGAGGTCTTTTTGGAACAGACAAGTTAGATATTAATTTAAACTACAGCACCTCATTTTAACCCTTCTTTCCCCCCTTTTTTCTAATTTTTGGTCAATTTCAAGGATTTTTAGAAATATTTTTCCAGCCATTACCCGTGAACCAGTCCGCGAACCACTCATTTCGTTCGGGTTCGGGACGGTTTTAGCCCAGTACCAGAACGAAGTTCGGTGCTGGATTTGTCCCGTACCAAAGCGAAGCTTCTGGTACGGGAGGTTTCGCTCCACGGCGGAACCCTGTAAACCCCGTTAGAGAATTTCGTCTAACACTCTGTGAAAATTTATTGTTAGGCCATTGGGGTATCAAAATGGCTTTCTCTAACGGGGTAAAAGAAGAAGCCACGGCTGCCACAGTGGGATACCCCACGTGGTGTCCCATTAAGCCGTGGAGCTTCACAGTATCTCTTGAGTCTTGGTTAGTCTCTACCATCCAAATTATACCCCTAAAGCACTGATAAGGACAATTATCAATCCTATCGGAATCAGAATAATAACTTTGACAAAGGTTTTCCCCGCTAAAGGCTAGGAAGGGGAGGGATTTTGGCTGCTTTTTGCCTTTTAGATCAAAAGGTGGAATCAGATAGTCAAATCCTGATATAACTCCGCTTCTTTTAAAAAAAGGCTGTTGCGAAGACGCCCTATCTATCCAGCCTGTTGGCTAGTAGGGATAGGTTGTGGTGGTCCACAGGCAGAAGATAGTGTTTGATTCCTATAAGGTTTGTTTCTGCTGGCAAACAGGCCTACGTCTACCGGTAGGTAGGTGTCGGAAGAACGCTTATCTGTACATTAGACCATATTTGTTTAAATAATAGACATTAACGCTACGAATATAGTATATTATAATAAAAGTAAGTCTAAGTAAATATATATAAAAAAAGACTTGACAACATAAAAGAATTATGTTTTAATTAAACACACAGTAATTTTCATTGAATAAGGATGATTAAATATGCATAGTTTGATGGATGTTGAAGATTTGGCTAATTATCTAAAGTTGCGTAAGCAAACTATATATAATTGGCTAAATCAAAACAAAATTACAGGTATAAAGGTAGGCGGCGTTTGGAGGTTCGACAAAAGGGACATTGATAAGTGGTTGCGTTCCCGGCGTGTCTCTAATAAGTAGAAAACAGAAGGAAAAATATAGCTATGTTTGGAAAGAATACAGTTGGAATATTTCTAGGTCCCCAGGGCTTAAGTATAGTAGAAGCTGCTGGAAAGACAAAAGATTATCTTTATAAACCCTATCCTAAAGACATCACCAGTCCGGCAGGTGTAATAGCCCCAAAAGACAACATTTTCAATGTGTTTTTGGATAACGAGATAGAGATAATAGCTTTTTTGCAGAGATCGATACGCGAATCAAGAATCAATCTTGAAAAGAGAACAGTTGTTGTTTGCGTCCCCAGCAGGGATTTGATAGTTAGATTCTTTGAGATTCCACCTATTCCTAGAAAAGATATTGCTGCGAGTATTAGTTTTGAAATTAAGAAATACATCCCCTTTAGAACAGAAGAGATTACCTATGATTATCAAACCAATTCGCAGAAAAACATAATAGAGGTGCTCTTTGTAGGTATAAAGAATGAAGATTTGGGAAAATATAATTCTGTAATAAGTCAATTAAAGATTAATGTTTCGGCCATTGAACCATCGCAGTTTTCTCTTTTTAGATTGCTTATGATAAAAAAGATAATAACTAAAAAAGAAGCTGTGGTAGTCGTTGAGATAGAGCGTGGAGAGGGCGCTATTTCTATAGTTGATAATGGGATTCCTTGTTTTTCAAGAGATATAAAAATTTCTACAGGTTCTCAATCTTCAGATGTTGATATAGAAACAGTTTCTTTTCGCATAATTAATGAGATTAGGGTATCCATAGATTATTTTAGAAGACAATTTTTAAAGAAAGGTATCGATAGGATCATAATCTTATCTAAGGAAGAATCAAAAGAGTTAATTAATGCCTTTAATAAAGAATTAGATATGCCGGTACAACGCCAGAACCCTGATGATATTTTTGGAATTAAAGAGGAGCATAGTTTAAATCTTGCAAAGGCATTGGGGGCATCTTTTAGGATAAGTAAGCCGTCGTCGCTTACTATTAATCTTGGAAAAAGACAAAAAATTACGGCTGCGACCTTATCTCTATCAAGTTCGCAACAGATGATTTCTGAGGCGTTGGAGCAAATTTTAGACATTCCAAAAGTCACAATAATAAAAGTTACCTCTTTTGTTTTAGTGGCGTTGTTAGCTATATTTATTTTAGCAAATTTCAGGATAAATCCATTTAGGCAGAAGTTAAACTCAATTTCCAGAGAAGCAAAAGCTACATTAACTGGTGACTTAAAGGGTTTAGAAACCGAAACCTTAAAATCTTTCAAAAATGATTTTAAAGATAAACTATCCATTTATAAAAATACCTTTACAAAAGATATTCTTATTTCTAAAAAATTAGAGGTTCTGCCGGAACTTATACCTGAAGGCATATGGCTTGAGGAGATTTATTTTGATAGGGCCAAGAAGTCCCTTTATTTTAGAGGCCTTGTTTATAGAGAGGATGATAGAGAAGCGGCGAATGTTCCGTATGATTTTATCTCTAATTTAAAAAAGAGCCCCTTATTTTATGATAAGGTAATTAATATTACTGTCAGGTCCTTAAAAAGTGTTATTCAGAATAATTATAAAGTAATCAAATTTGAGCTCGATATAAAATTAAGGACTTAAACTAAAATCGCTATAAATTTTGATATGAAACTAAATTTAGCCAATATTAATCTAAAAGAGCAAAAAACGCCAATTTTTATTATAGTAGCTATTTTAATTACTTTATTTTTCGGCAAAAAGATATGGGATAGTAATAGTGCGGAATCAAGAATAATTAATAAAAAAATTATAAATTACGAGAATCAAATAGAGTTGGCTAATGAAATAAATATGCTTTCTAAAAAATTTGATGAGTTTAGAAGCGCGGGTTGGCAGACAGAAGAGTCAGTTTCTATAATGGGCGCGATTAATAAATTCGTTTCCAAGTACGACTTAGAAATTTTTAGCTTTGATCCGGGGAGTTTAAAAAAAGAAAAAAAATATCTTACTTTTGCGATGACTCTGAGTGTTGGCGCAGACTATTTTGATTTATTAAAGTTTTTATCAGAGATAGAAGAATTAGGGGCTCTAACAAAAATTATAAATTTACGAATCACCCCAACCATTAAATCTGAATCGCAAGAATATGGGCCTATGGTTAGAGCAAATTTTACTATCCAGGCATTTATATTTAAAAAATAATATGTCAAACTCTAAAAAGATATTAATATTAGCTAGTATTTTTATTTTGAATTTTATCGTTATTGATACAGCATTTTCTTTGGAGAAAAGAAATCCTTTTAAAGATTGGTTCCCAGCGATAAAGATAATAGAGGCCGAGCCTGTTGTCGAAGAAGAATTCATTGAAGGAGAGCCTATTGAAATTTTCTTTGAACCAGAGGAAACGTTTAACTCATCAATTTATACCGTAGATGGTCTAATATGGGGCAACTATAAGCCTAAAGCAATAATCGATAATAAGATTTATGATATAGGCGATAAATTAGGCGAGGCCGTGGTTACAAAAATCGAAAGAGAAGGGGTTATCTTGTTTTTTGATGATAAGGAATATTTGATTACCACAGAGAAGACAATAGGTATAGAGAAAGAAGAAAAACAGGGGGTGAATAATGAAGAGATGTATGATGATGAATTTTAAAAAGGGGAATAAGTCGTTTTTGTCATTTTTTCTTATATTAGTTTTTTTTCTATTGTTTTCTATTTTTTCTTTTCCTGATTCTGCCTTGGCTGGCCTATCTGAAGATTTGATCGCTCAAGAATCTTGGAAGAAAATATCACTGGACTTAGAAAGAGCAAGCCTTATTAACGTTTTAAAGGTATTTTCTCAGCAGTCTGGCCTAAATTTTATCGCGGCACAGGAAGTAGCCAATCTGCCCGTTACTTTATACATGGAGAATGTTCCTATAAGAGCGGCCTTAGATAAGATTTTAGATTCATATGAATTAACCTATGAATTAGATGAAGGCAGTAATATATTTGTAGTAAAGGAATTAATAAAGCCCGAAGAAATAAAGACTATTACAAGGGTATACGCCTTACAATATGCGCGTATAAATTCTTCGCCATTAAATAGTGAATCTTCTGTAAGTACATCCGGTTCGAGTCTTGTCGACGCTTTGAATGACACAATATCATCAGAGGGAAGGATTAGCGAGGATTCTCGCACAAATAGCTTAATTATTACTGATTTGCCTATGCGGTTCGAGTCTATCGAAGAGATGATTAGAAAACTCGATGTTCCTATACCTCAGGTGGTGATTGAAGTAGAATTTATTGATACTACTAAATCGTTACTGGATACTTTAGGGATGCAGTGGTCCGGCAGTTTGTATACTTTGACCCTTGCTAGTCGAGATGGCTTAGCATTTCCTTTTCAGTCCTGGAAGAATAGGGATGAGGTAACACAAATCACCACAGGAGCCGTCAGCGTACCAGCCGATTCAGTCTCAGCAACCCTACAGTTATTAATGACAGATACTGATACAAGGGTTCTTGCCCGGCCAAAAATTCTTACTTTAAGTAATGAAACGGCTGAAATTAAAATTACTGGAGAAGAAGCCGTAGGCACTGTTACAACTGTTGATGAATCCGGCAATACAAATACTTCGGCTGAAAGATATGAAGTTGGTGTTTCTTTAAGAGTTACACCAAGTGTAAATGCTTCCACCGGAGAAATAACTATGGTTATAGAACCAACCGTTTCTTCAGTTGAAGCCAGTAACTTAAGTGGTTATTTTGATCCTCAAGAGAGGAGCGCAAAGGTTACTGTATCAGTTAACAATGGTGAAACGGTAATTATTGGCGGTTTGGTAAGGAAGGATATTTCAGATGTAAGGACAAAGATGCCGATTTTGGGCGACATACCTTTAATCGGCGCGCTTTTTAGGCATAAGAGCGTCAACGACCAAGACCGCGAACTTTTAGTATTCATTACACCGCGTATCGTAAAGAGTGGAGGAGTCGATTTGGCTAAATCAACAGCCAGAGAGGTCTATAATAAGGATATATTAAATCAAAGGGAACAATCCGATTATCAATATCGCAAAGAAGAAATTGATAAGGCATTGAGCGTTTGGGATAAATAAACATAAACTAATATTTATTTATAAAATAAAATGGCAACATATCTTAGACTTGGTGAAATCCTTATAAACGAAGGAATAATAACACAAGAACAGTTAGATAAGGCGATAGAGACGCAGCAAAAAGAGGGTACTCGTATAGGAGAAGTTCTTGTTAAGTTAGGCCTTGTCACCGAGCAGGATATAGTTGTAGCTTTAGGAAAACAACTTGTTATACCGTATGTCTCATTAGGTTCTGACTTGCTCAAGCCAGCCCCAGGCCAGCAGCTCGATTTTCTTATAACAAAAGAGTTTGCCTTAAAGAATATTGTAATTCCCTTGTCAAAAAATATGAATTCTCTTACCTGCGCGATATTTGATCCATTAGATGTAATTTTGATTGACAATATAAGAAAGATGACAAGTTGTGAAGTTAATCTTGTTGTGGCAACCAAGTCAGATATCGAGAAAGCAATTGATAATTTTTATGGTAAAAGAGATTTATTAAAAAAAGCAGTAAAGGATTCTTATGGTACCAGTGATGCCTTGATTGAAGAAATTACTTCGGTTGAAGAAGAATTAAGCATTGATAGATTAATAGCCCGTGCCGAAGAGGCACCGGTAGTCAAACTGGTAGATTTAATCCTAAGACAGGCAATTGATGAACGAGCCTCCGATATACATATAGAGCCTTTTAAAAAACGTATTAATTTAAGATATAGAATTGATGGTGTTTTACTCGAGATACCTCCTCCGGCGAAACATCTGCACCTGCCCATAATTTCTCGCATAAAGATTCTTTCGAAGCTTGATATTGCAGAAAAACGCCTGCCACAGGATGGAGGATTTTCCGTAAAATTAAAGGATAGGGCTATTGATTTTCGCGTTTCAGCCATTCCCACTATTTACGGTGAGAAGATTGTTATAAGAATACTCGATAAAGGCGCTACAGCGTTAGATTTATCACTGCTCGGTTTTGATAAAAAGCAGCTTGAGGATATAAAGAAGTCCATTCACAGCCCTTATGGCTTAGTTTTTATTACTGGTCCGACAGGGAGTGGCAAATCAACTACTTTATACGCGGCATTAAATGAAATAAAGTCTCCCAAAGATAATATAATTACAGTTGAAGATCCTGTTGAGTATCGCCTGGAGGGGGTAAATCAGGTTCAGATAAAGCCAGAGATCGGTTTGACTTTTGCTTCCGCGTTAAGGTCTTTTTTAAGACAAGATCCAGATATTATGATGGTAGGAGAGGTGAGAGATTTGGAGACGGCACAGATTTGTGTCCGTTCTGCTCTCACAGGCCATCTTGTATTAAGCACACTTCATACGAATGACGCATCATCCGCTATTACTCGTCTTGTAGATATAGGAATTGAACCATATCTTTTAATGCCATCTTTA
>JABMQK010000094.1 GCA_013203265.1 bacterium
AAGCCCCCTTAGAATTACTATTAAATACGGATATAGGGAGTGCGGCGATACAGGAATTACTTTCTTATTTAATGCGTATGAATAAAGGCTCTTTTGATCTTTCTCCTGCACATCCTTTAGAATCGTCTCATAATAAACATTCTCTGCCGGTATATACATAAGCGCGAAGTCATACGTGCCTTCATCTGGCAATATATACTTTGAAGCAATCTCATCTATTCTATTTTGCACATCGCGTGTGAATTGGCGACGATTTGTCTTCTTTTCTTCTTCGCTCTGCGACTCAACCATTCTCTTAAAACTCTCTAAAGGAAATTTAGCATCGATAGCAACTAAACTATCTCCTATTTTTATTACCGCATCTACCTTGGTGCCATTTTTAAATGAGTACTGGGTGCTAAAAAAATCTTTAGGCATAATTTGAGAAAGAAGATTCTCTAACGAAAATTCACCTACCCCTCCTCTAAACTTTGGTGCCCGAAACAAATCTTGAAGACTAGAAATATCCTTAGAAATCTCTAAGACCTGCTTATAGGTCTCCTCCATCCTAACCAGACTCTTCTCAATATCAGAGATTTTATTTAGTCTCTGTGTTACATCTTGTTGTGTTTTTAAAAGAGTGTCTGTATTATCCTTCAGGCGTTCATTGAGCTGCTGTGTGATTGCATTCAATTGAGAATTAAGCTGTGAGGATAATTTAAAGACCAAAAACAGTATCAACACAAAAACTAAAACAAATAAAGCTATAGCCGCTATTAACATAATTTTATTATATCTCTTTTCTTAACTAGTTCAAACACATTTAATAAAATCTCTCTTTACCCCGTTAGAAACAAACTTTCTAACGGGGTTTACAGGAGGTATTCTCTCTTTATTCTCTGCAGGCTTCGAAAAATATTCGTCTTAAAATTAGGCGACATCTTCTCAAATTGTTTAATTAACTTTGCCACTTGGCCACGTTGTGCCTTTCCTCTATTCGGACACCGATAATTAGGCACTGGAAAGTTATTTTCTTTAGCAAAACGTTGAGTGTCTTGCTCTTCTAAATAGGCTAATGGCCGTATAATTGCAATCTTTCCTTTGAATAACTCCTGTCTAGGAGACATCGTGCTTATCTCTCCTTGAAAGACGAGATTTAATAAAAAGGTCTGGACAATATCATCTTTGTGATGGCCTAATGCAATTTTGTTGCAACCCAATTTGTTAGCGGCTGCAAAGAGTGCCTTTCGCCTATTCCAGGAACACCAAAAACAAGTAATTTTTTCGCGGGGAGTCTTTTTTAAAATATCAACTTTCTTTATAAGATATTTGTATCCACTCTTTCTAAAATATTTCTCTAGAGTTTTATTATGGGTGGGTCTATTACCCATATCTACATAAACAGCGATTAATTCATACTTTATAGGGACAAAAGAACGACGCTGTTCTAAAATCTTAAGCAGCGTCATACTGTCTTTCTCACCTGAGACAGCTACTAAAATTCTATCACCATCCTCAAGCATCTTGTAATCCATAATCGCTTTGCCAACTTTTTTGGAAAGAAAATAAGCGAATCTTCCTGGCTTTTCTTTTTTCATTCTTAGATCCTTCGTCCCCTTCCCCTTCACTTCGTTCAGGGTCAGGATCCTCAGGATGAGCAGTCGGAAAACTTTAAAAAACTCCCGGACTGCTCATCTATATCTTAATGCCTGAATCGCTACTATGCTAAATAATATAATATTCACAATGCTGAATACTTTAAAAACAATGTCGTTAGAAATTAGGGCTGCGGGGAACATTAAAATAAGACAAATCCAAACACCAATCGCCCAGAATAAACTAATGTCCTTTGAGGATTTTCTTCTCTCTATCCTTACAATCAACGGTATATTCCAAAAAGGCAAAATTACTGCTGCGATTAAACCTATTGTTTTAATCATTTGATTTTCTGTTTAAATCTTTTATAATCCTCTAATACATCGCTGTGATTAAAGGCGAGCCTGAGTTTTACAACATCATCCGCCGCCACAACTTTTGCATTCTGAGCATCATCTCCGGCCTGTGGCTTGCCTTTTGCCTTAGCTACAAATACCGTTGTAACTGTATGAAAGCGCGGATCGCGACTAGGATCTGAATATGTATGCATCTGCTTTAAATCATAAATATCTAAATCGGTCTCCTCCTTTGCTTCACGTATAGCACACTCTTCTAAAGTCTCTGCGTAATCCAGGAAGCCACCAGGAATCGCCCAGCCAAATGGAGGGTTTGAACGCTCAATTAAAACTATCCCTCCTCTAACTTCAATAATGATATCTGCGGTGATAAATGGACCCTGGCTTAACTTATTCTGGATATACTCCAGATATCCAAAGACCTGTTTTTTAAACACATTAAAAGTTTCATCGTTATACAATACAAACACAATCTCCTCTACAGGTAACAAGTCATACTTAGCATGCTTTAATACTTCTTGTGACATAATTTTTGCAGCTGCCTTAGATGAAAAACCCCCAACTCCACAACCCAAAGCAGGAAAAGCAATAGACTTAACCTTTAGACGCTTGGATAGCTCCAAACTATTATGACATGCGTTTCTAATTATTGCCTCATCAGTTTGAGAATTTTCATCTATAGTCACAGCGTGAATTACATATTTTGCGGGAAGATTAGCGGCTGTAGTCTCTATA
>JABMQK010000095.1 GCA_013203265.1 bacterium
CCGGGGAATAAGACCATAAATCCTAATGAGGTAGATACTTCTTGGGTTATTGCAGGAAAGAGATTTAAAGTGCCGATTCTGGCCGCAGCTATGGATGGAGTAGTAGATGTAAAGTTTGCAGTGGCAATGGGCAAACTTGGAGGAATAGCTGTGCTAAATCTTGACGGTGTCCAGACAAGATATGATAACCCGAGTGAAGTTTTAAACAAGATTGCTAAGGCCACCCCGCAGAAGGCTACAGAACTTATCCAGGGTATTTATTTAAAGCCAATCAAAGAGAAACTTATCGTAAAGAGAATTCAAGAGATTAAGAAACATAAAGTAGCTGCTGTGGTAAGTTGTATTCCGCAGAATGCAGAACGTTTTGGTAAAATCGCTCAAGATGCTGGAGTAGATATTTTTGTAGTTCAGTCTACTGTAACAAGCACACAGCATATTTCAAAACAATATAAGGTTTTGAATTTGGCTAAATTCTGTAAGTCGATGAAGATACCCGTTATTATCGGTAATTGTGTTACATATAAGGTTGCGTTGGATTTAATGCACACTGGTTGTGCTGGACTATTAGTTGGTATCGGTCCCGGAGCAGCATGTACAACTCGAGGGGTACTCGGTATAGGTGTTCCTCAAGTAACGACTACTCTCGACACAGCTGCAGCTAGAGATTATTATTATAAACGAACAGGTAAATATGTATCTATTATTACTGACGGTGGCATGCGAATCGGTGGAGAGATATGTAAGGCTTTTGCTGCAAATGCTGATGCTGTAATGGTTGGTTCTGCTTTTGCCAGGGCTAAAGAAGCACCAGGTAAAGGCTATCATTGGGGAATGGCTACCTCCCACGTTAATCTACCCAGAGGAACAAGGATTAAAGTTGGGACAGCCGGTACATTAGAAGAGATACTTTTTGGCCCAGCGAATGTCGATGATGGTTCCCAGAATTTAATGGGAGCGTTGGCTACTTCAATGGGTTGTTTAGGAGCTAGGACAATTAAAGATATGCACTTTACAGAAATTATTATCGCACCATCAATTCAAACAGAAGGTAAAATATTTCAGGTTGTACAGAGAGTAGGAATGGGGAAATAAAATGAATAAAGATTTAATTTTGATTTTTGATTTTGGTTCACAGTATACTCAGCTAATTGCACGTAGAGTACGAGAGTGCCGGGTTTACAGCAAAATAGTCCCTTATAATATTTCTGTAAAGGAAATAAAGGAGATTGGTGCCAAGGGTATAATTCTATCCGGTGGGCCGGCCAGCGTAACTGAAAAAAAGAGTCCCAAGGTCGACAAAAAGATATTTAAGTTAAATATGCCAATTCTGGGTATATGTTATGGAATGCAATTAATCGCTCAGTTTTTTGCAGGTAGAGTCAAACACACTAAGAGTAGAGAATTTGGTCGCTCAGAGCTATTTATTGATAGCCATAAAGATATTTTTAATAGCCTTCCAGGAAATTTAACTTGTTGGATGAGTCATGGAGATTATGTTTCTAAGCTGCCCAAAGGATTCACAATATTAGCCCATACTTTAAATACTCAGATAGCCGCATTTGCCAATAAACAAATAAAAGTATTTGGTGTTCAATTTCATCCCGAAGTTATTCATACTTCACGAGGAGATCAGATTGTATCAAACTTTTTATACCGTGTATGCAAATGTGCACCTTCCTGGCAGATATCTTCTTTTATCAAACAGGCTGAGAAGCGGCTTAAAGAAGTAGTTAGAAAAAGCAGGGTGGTTTGTGCTTTAAGCGGCGGAGTGGATTCTGCTGTTACAGCTATTTTGGTGCACAGGGCGATAGGGAAAAATTTAAGATGTATATTTGTTGACAATGGATTATTAAGGAAAGATGAAGCAGATCAGGTTAGAAAAATATTTAAGATTCATTTCAAAATGAATTTAGAGTTTGTTTATGCCACTAAGAGATTTCTCCATAGATTAAAGGGCATAGTTGATCCAGAAGAGAAGAGGAAAATTATTGGAGACGAATTTATAAAAATCTTTGAAGAAAGGGCTAGAAAGATTAAAAAGGTTGAATTTTTGGCTCAGGGGACTCTCTATCCGGATGTAATTGAATCTGTTTCCGTAACGGGTTCTCCTTCAGCCAAGATAAAGTCGCACCATAATGTTGGCGGTCTGCCCACAAAGATGAGACTTAAGTTGATTGAGCCGTTAAAGGAATTATTTAAAGATGAGGCAAGAGAGATTGGTAGAGGATTAGGACTGCCTGAATCTATAATCAATCGTCAGCCGTTTCCTGGTCCGGGCCTAGCGATTAGGATAATAGGAGAAGTTACATCCGAGCGGTTGGAAATATTAAGAGAGGCTGACGAAGTTGTGTTAACTGAGATTACCAGGGCAAAGTTATATGAGCAACTATGGCAGTCTTTTGCCGTGTTATTACCCATTAAGAGTGTCGGCGTTATGGGTGATGAACGCACTTATGAAAATGTTGTTGCTTTAAGATGCGTGTTGAGCAGTGATGGTATGACAGCAGATTGGGCAAAGTTACCATATGAACTTTTAGAGAAAATATCCAACCGCATTATAAATGAAGTGAAGGGCGTTAATAGAGTAGTTTACGATATAAGTTCTAAGCCACCCGCAACTATTGAGTGGGAATAATAAAACAGTTGTAAGTTGTAAGTTTTAAGTCTTAAGCTTAAGCAATAAGGCACGACTATGAATACTTATTACTTACGACTTATGACTTACGACTATAATGGTCCATTCCGAATTTGTACATTTACATGTACATACCCAATATAGCCTTCTTGATGGTGCC
>JABMQK010000003.1 GCA_013203265.1 bacterium
AGATAGGCACTCACTCTCGTGCACTACCTTCCTTTCGGACAGCCCTTTTTTCAAAAGGGCTGGGTCGTATCGGAATTAAGTAATGCCTATCTGGTCCCGTCCGCCATTGTAACAGTGGCGGGCGGTCGGAATTTCAGCCAAAGGCTGACGTATCTTTAGATGACAATTATTGAAATTCCGATACGAGAACATAAGTTGTTTGGCCGAATTTGACCCCCCCCATTTGGTTAGTTTTCACTAGGTTCAAAAACCCAAAAGGGCGGGGTTTATTTCGCACGTATAACTTATTTCGAAAAATGTTCACCTGTGACTACATAAGCTATGTGCTCAATAAAAAAATCCCGAAGTTTCCTTCGGGATGAAATTTACTAATCAATTATTCCTGTCCCCTTCTCCCATCTAGACTTTTTCGCCAGCTTTTTTAGCGAATCCACCGATTTTATGGTGGAACTATTGGCCCAAGAATTTCACTTGGTCAATCCGCCACTGAAACTTTGGCGGACTCGTAGGCTTTCACCCCTCGACTTCACTCGGGGTAAACTACCAGTCAGGAATTGCACCTTATCCCGAAGGTCATATTAATTTATACTAAAAAATTCCCTTTGTCAAGGGCTTTTAATTGCAGTATAATTAATCCATATGTTACTAAAAGAAATTGCTAAGATTCTATTGCAGAATAAAAAAACAGTCGCAGTGGCAGAATCATGCACGGGAGGTTTAATCTCTCATGCATTAACAAATATCAGCGGCAGTTCAAAATATTTTGTATTAGGACTTGTTTTGTATTCTACTGGAACAAAGTCGCAAGTGCTCAAAATTAAAAAAGATGATATTAAACACTACGGACCTGTATCAGAAAAAATAGCTATTCTTATGGCCAAAAGAGTAAAAGAACTTGCACTGACAGATATTGGTATTTCTACTACTGGTATCGCAGGACCGGCTGGAGGCACCAAAAAAAATCCTGTTGGAACTATTTATATCGCCTTGGCGTACAAAAATTCAATATCTGTAAAAAAATTCAAATTTAGTGGAACAAGAACACAGATAAAGAATAAAGCGAAAAATAAAGCTTTGCTGTTAATAAAACAATGCCTAAAGAATCAATAAGAACATTTATAGCTTTAGAAATAGATGAAAAAATAAAAGAAGTAATAGCTGAAATTCAAAATAAAATCAAACAAACCAATTCACTAAGAGGAAAATGGATCCCAAAAGACAACCTGCATTTGACTTTAAAGTTTCTAGGAGATACTCCTCTAAAACTTATTGAGCAAATTAACAACAAAATAAAAGGCTGCTTCAAAAATGAATGTAAAATAAATTGCAATTTAGCCCGTATTGGAACATTTCCAAATGCAAAATTCCCGAGAGTAATATGGGCTGGGATTGAAGGAGATAATTCTCAAATAATAAACTTAGCCCAAATATTGGAAAGGATTCTTTTCGAACTTGGGTTTAAGAAGGAAAAAAGAAATTTTAAAACTCATATTACAATCTGTCGTACAAAACAGATATTAGATTACAATAGACTTAAATACATATTAGAAGAAATAAATAAAACCTTTGAGCCAGTAGAATTTATTATAAACAAAATAACTCTTTTTGAAAGTAATCTTACGCCAAAAGGGCCTATCTATATCCCGTTGTCTAATTGTTTCCTACAATAAATTACTCTTCTTTTTATAAAGGAAAATTAAAAAAAGGGCTGGTTAAACTATTCGAGCAGAGACCGAATTTCCTTCTTTGAGGCTAAAACTAATTTAATATGCATTCCAGAAATAAACCTTAAATCTGAAACTGCTAATATATCTTCCGGATCAGATGTGGCAACAATAAGAAATCCATCCTTGACATCAAGTGGCACGACATTGTAGTGCTTAAGTATCTCTGGGGGAACCTTAGAAAAAGCCTCCGGATTAATTTCATATTGAGATAAATTGACTCTTTCTAAATTATATTGTTTGGACTGGGCTTCTAGTAAATCTTCCTGCGTGACGTTTCCCATCTCTATTAGAATATCTCCTAAGGTACGCAGTTCAACTTTTTGAACATCTAAAGCTCGCTGCAACTGATCAAAGTTTATTACGTTGGCCTTAATTAGAATCTCTCCTAATTTTGAACCATATTGTCTTGCTAGGGCTATTTCCAGTTTATCTTTCGCTATATAACCCTGTTCTACTAATATCTCGCCTAATGGCTTCTTGCTACTCTCCTGAATGGAGAGCGCTGCAAGCAACTGCTGCTCTGAAACCAAATTACCCTCTATTAGTATTTCACCTAATTTCTTAGATATCTTCATAAATTCCTTTCCTAAAGAATCACTTGTTCTACAGCAAACACCCTATCTATCTCCTCTTGCGTAGTTAAATTATTCTGAAGCAATCGGTCGATAGAACCCTGGAAGGATACTAAATTCTTTCCAGCTGCCTCCTTCAATTCATCTGCAGATGCTCTTCTCAAAATAAGGTTTCTTATTTTATCATTTATTTTGAGAATTTCAAATATCCCTGTTCTTTTCTTAAATCCGGTATTCATACATTGAGAACATCCTTTTCCTTTGCATATTTTACAAAGC
>JABMQK010000096.1 GCA_013203265.1 bacterium
GTATAATTTACGTCTCCGCCAAAGAAGCAATAGCGGATCCGTAAATTATGTCGTCATTAAAGGAGGACTTTATGATTTCTACTCAAGCAATGAGTAAAAGAGATAAGTTTGTTCTTGATTCAGGTATGGAACTGATTTGGTTTTTAGAAGACGCTTATGAGCACAAGGACATCAATAAATTTTCATCTTTAGTTTCTTCAGACTTTAGAAAAGACTTTTTAAAACTGAAGAGACAGTTAGAGAAAAGATTCAATGAAAGCGAACAATTAAGTCTCTACATTCACCTTGTTGCTAAAAGACAAGATTTACATATTGGTATAAGCACTTATGGGATCTGTTGGAGTAAACGAATTAAGAAACAAAAAGACAATTATTGGCACAGGGACTTCGGCAAAGCGATTATAGTCTTTAAGAGATATTGTAATAATAAAGATTATAATTTTCTACTTTACGATATTTCTGGTCAAAATCCATTTAGTTAATCTTGAAAACTGTCGATGAAGCATGTGGGGAGTGGCAGCCTTTTAAAAATCGCCCTGCGGCTGACTAATTCTGCTGCGGCTTCATCGATATTTTTGGAGGGTAGAACATGAAAACATTAAAAATTATAACTATTAATTTAAGTATATTTATTTTTATTTTAGTTTTTTCAACTACGGTTGCTTTTTCTGATCAAAAACAGACAAAGATATTAACCGAAGAGAAAATAATTTCTTTAGTAAAAGATTATAATGATCAGTCTATTATCTTTGCAGCCTCTTTAAATTATATTTACAAAACCCTAGATAACGGTGAAACGTGGAAAAAAATTTATAATATCACTAAAGCAAATAAGAAGATTAATAAAATATATGTAGATTCCAGTTTTAGAGATGTTATTTATGTAGCAACTCAAGACGGGCTTTATCAAAGCAATAACCAGGGAAGTGATTGGCAGAGAATCTTCAGAGAAAGTTCGGATTTAGAGAATAATTGCCTTGTTATAGTAAGATCAAATAATACCTTATATCTAGGAACAATGCAGGGTTTATTTATAAGTTATGACCTCGGCAGGCAATGGCATAAGTCATTTAAACACTTCTCCGATAGCATTATTTCTTCGATAGCGGTTAGTCCTCAGGATAACAAAAATATTTATATCGGCTGTGAAAAAGGAATTTATATTACAGAGGATAGCGGCAAGAGCTATAAAAGAATATATGTTATTTATCGCTCTGAGATCCCTTCAGAAGATTACAATGATTATGATGCCGAAGTATCCGATCAGATTCTTAATATAAAAACCATGCTAATATCTTCTAGAAAACCTAATAGGTTATACGTTGCGACTACTACAGGGGTAATTTTTACAGATGACAAAGGAAAAAAATGGCAGAAGTTAACTACTTTTGGTTTACCTTCTTTGAATATTCGTTCAATGGCGCTTTCCAATAATAAAGATAAGCTTTTTGTAGCTACGGATAGAGGTATTTTTAAATTAAATGGTGATTTTTGGCAAAGGGCAGGCAGCGGTTTGACTTATAGTGATTTTTATGATTTAAATATAGATGAAAATGACTTGGTGAGAATAGCGGGAAGAGGCGGCCTGTTTGAGTTCAATATTAAAGAGAATGGTGAATTCAAAGATAATCATACAGTCGATGAGAGAAAAATTATTAAGTTCGATATTGATAATTTATTTAAGGGAGAACCGAAAATAGAAGAGATTCAAAGAGCTGCCATTGAATATTCAGAGGTTAATATGAATAAGATAAAGAGCTGGAGGAAACAAGCAAGGCTAAAAGCTCTTTTTCCAACTGTTAGTGTGGGATATGATAAAACAATTTATGGATCTTCTTCAGGTGCAATGGCAATCGGACCACGAGATTGGAACATAGATCTTTCTTGGGACGTCGCAGATTTTATTTGGAGTTCTGATCAAACTTCAATTGACTCCAGATCGAGATTAACCGTGCAATTAAGACAGGACATTCTGGACCAGGTAACACATTTTTACTACGAAAGACGCAGGCTCAAGGCAGAGCTATTATTGAGCCCACCAAAGGATAAAGAAGAAGAGTTGCGTAAAAGGCTTGAACTTGAGGAAGTAACAGCAAATTTAGATGGCCTTACTAATGGCCATTTTTCAAAATCCCTTCAAAAAAGACAATAGCATTTCGACTAACCCTGTCAAAACCACAAATAGATAATTTAGAGGTCGCTGACGTATTTTTAGGAGTTTTTCAGCGACCTCATTTAAGGCTCTTGACAAGAGCATTTTTATATGTTAATATTTTACTTAGCGAAGCAAAATGTTAGCCTAGCTAAATAAATTAGGAGGCAAGACATGGTTACGATTGAAACGGTGGCTAAGGAAGTCAGCGCATTGGTTCCTAAATTAATAACAGGTATTAAAGGGAGCCTTATGTTACATAAAGATGTTACGGGCCAGCAGATGATTATGATTTTATTGCTCAATGAGATTGGCGCGAGTAAAGTCAATACACTCTCAAAAAGATTAGGTGTTTCTCCGCCCACTATAACTGGTATAGTTGACCGATTGCAAAGAAGTGGCTATGTAGAGAGATTTAGGGATACAGAGGATAGAAGGATAGTTTTTGTAAAGCTTACAAAAAGGGGGCATAAATTTGTAGATAAGTTAAAGAAGACTATTCAGCGCAGATGGATACAGATATTGGTTTATCTTAACGATAAAGAACGCATTGCATACGTTAATATCTTAAAGAAATTGATAAGGGCGATATCAAGAGAGGCAGAAGGATAACACAAGAAGGATTTTAAAGATGAATATTCGAAAGACACTTTATTTTTTGATTCTCCTTTCTTTTTTACAATTTATTTTGAATTGTCCGTTATTTGCAAAAGATAAAAGAAAGATAGAGTTGACTTTAGAAAAGGTAAGCCAGTTAGCGCTCATTAATAACTTAGATATTCAAATTACCAAATATGACGCCTATATAAAATGTAATAATATTTATGATGCAATTTCGATCTTCGATTCTATCTTAAACGCAAGTATTAGCTATGAGGATGATCAGCTTCAGAGAACGAGCACGCTCGGTGCCACTAAATCTAAAACAACAGATTACGGTATTGATCTATCTAAGAAGACCAGGACTGGTACCACGATAGGTGTGGGTTTTGATCATACAAGGGGGTGGTCAGATTCAGCTTATTCAGCCTCAAACCCCTCACATGAATCTCAGGCCACTGTCTCCGTAAAACAAGAAGTTGGAAAGAACTTCTTTGGCCTAATCGACCGTACTGACGTTAAAGTCACAAAACTTGATATTGAGAACTCAGGCTATACATCACTGGATAAGATTGAAAGTTATCTTGCAGATGCGCAGAAGGCATATTGGAATGTTATCTTAAGTAGAGAGAAGGTTGAGATTAGAGAAGAGATGTTGGACCGAGCGCTGTCGTTGTATAAAATTTACAAGCAGAAAGTCAAAATGGGATTAGCAGAGAATCCAGATCTCTACGCTGCTGAAGCTAATATGAATATCCGAAAGAACCAGCTCCTAATTAGTCAGAATAACTTGAGAATGGCAGAGAATGATCTTTTGCTCAAACTTAATTTAGAAGATAGGGATGAGATAGAAATAGTTATCGATGAGGAGATGAGTGTTGCCCAGACTCAGGAACAATTGTTTTTAGAGAGTTTAAGAATGGCTATTGATAATAGAAGAGACTATAAGAAGGCGATCAATGATGTAGAAGCAAAAAAGCTCAATCTCGTTATGAAAGAGAATAATCTCTGGCCCGAAATAGATTTAGAGGCATCTTTTGTGCGCAATGGTGTAGCTCAACAATTTAAAGACGCAGCAAGAGGTATTACAGCTTCAGATAATCCAAAGTACTATTTTGGTATTAATTTTAAATATCCTTTAGAAAACAGCGAGGCAAAAGGTCAGTTTAAGAGCGCAGAGTTTGATAAGGCCAAGGCACTAGTATTATTGAAGAAGAAGGAAAGAGAGGTAGTTGTTGAAGTTCATGATTCTGTAGGAACGGTGAATACAACTTTGGAGAATGCAAGAAATAATTATACGATTGTTCAACTACAAGAAGCTAAATTAAAAGAAGAAGAAAAAAGATTTAAATTAGGCCGGTCAGATAGCGACAC
>JABMQK010000097.1 GCA_013203265.1 bacterium
GCTAATCCTAACCATAACAAATGAGAATGTATCCTTTCAAGTTCGGCAACAATCGTTCTAATATAAAGAGCTCTCTCTGGAACAATACAATCCTTACCTATGATGTCCTCAACAGCCCTCACATAAGCTATAGGATGACTTGTCGAACAAATTCCACAAATCCTTTCAATATTAAATGTTACCTGGTCAAATGTCTTTAGCTCTGATATCTTTTCAATCCCGCGATGGTTATATCCAACATTTGCAATTGCATCAACTACCTTTTCGCCATCTACAATAAGCTGAAAGAATTCCGGTTCTTCTTGTAAGGGATGAAATGGACCAATTGGAATTATTGTTCTACTCACTTATATTCCCCTGTCTCTTATCGCATCTTTATCCCATTCTTTGTAATCTTTTCTTAAAGGACAAACCCCCTCTGGCCAATCTTCAGCAAGGAGCAATCTCTCTAAATTAGGATGACCAATAAAATCTATACCAATAAGCTCATGCATCTCGCGTTCTATCCACTCTGCACCTTTTATAACAGGTGTTATCGAATCAATTTTTGGCTTATCTCTATTAAGCTTTACTCTAATAGAAATAAGTAAATTTAATCTCTCGATCGTAAAATGATAAAGGATCTCAATATGAAATCTAGTATCCATACCCGAAGCGGTATTGAATCTAGCCTCTAAATCAACAAAAAGATACTTTACTACTTCCTTAATATCTTTGGGATCGACCTCGATATAAACTCTTTTCTCGGACTTATCAAAATACTCCTTTATGCTACCTTTGAACTTAGTCTTAATGCTATTTAAGAGTTCTTCTCTATTCATTTCTTTTCCTTTATGCTCGCTTTAATCTTTTCAATTGCCTTTACTACCCCTGCAATTATCGCCTCAGGCTTAGGTGGACATCCGGGGATATATACATCAACTGGAATTACTTTATCCAATGGCACGGGGCAATTATATGACTGCATAAACATACCTCTGGAAAGAGCGCACTCTCCAACAGCAACAACAATAATGGGCTTTGGGGCTTGTTCATAAAGCTGCTCAACTCGTGGCCTACACTTTCTAGTCAAAGATCCAGTGCAAAGAAGCACATCAGCATGTTTTATGCTTCCTACCAGAACCATACCAAAGCGCTCTATATCAAATCTCGGCGTCAGGCAGTCCAATATTTCAATATCACAATTATTACAACTTCCTCCTACGCATAAATGAAATACCCAAGGAGATTTTAATAATGCTTTTAGTTTTAAACTCATTTCATTAAGTTTTACAATTAACAGTTTACAGTTAACAGAATTAGCCTAAAGATCTAATTAAGCCAAAAAGCATATTTGTAATCTCTTTACCATCAAGACGAATTTTCTTATACGTAATTTTATCTAAAAATCCTTCTCGTAAAAAAACATTAAATACAGAAATACATTCTCTGGTTGAATCTAACGAGGTTCCGTAATAGCGAGCCTTTTCTTTCTTTGATTTTTTACCACTTCCTTCTGCAATGTTATTCGAAATGGATATACCAGCTCTTATTAAATTCGTTCCCAGCGAAAATTTAAACTCATTCGGTAACTTTTTGTATATTATAAAAATCTCATGAAGAAAATCCAGTGCTTTTTGATATACTTTTAACTTTTCAAAATCGAAAATAAAATCTTCTTCCATTATTGCTTTAAACTGTAAACTTACAACTGTTAACTACAGTCCGAGCGATGCAAGAATTATAGCAATAGTTGCGAGGACTGTCATTGGCCCCCAGAAAAACCTTAAAGCCTGATCGATACGAAGACGTGGATTTGTATTTCTGATAACAACTATTAAAACAATTATCCCCACAAACCCTAATAAACTTTTTATAAATGCCAAACCACTAAAATTGAATCCTCCTAAAAACATAATCGTCATAAAATACGGAAGAACGAATAACATCATCGCTTTCATTAATTTAAAAATTGCTAGCGCTGGACCAGAATATTCTATTAAGGCTCCACCGGCTAACTCTGTCTCAGCCTCTGCAACATCAAATGGAACAAGTCCCAATTTTGCTTGCGTGCACAGTAAAATAATAACAAAACTTAAAGCCCCAGACCAACTTCCAATAATAGCCCCATTTAACAACTGATAATTCAAAATCTCTCCCACCTTAATAGTCAAACCTGACTTCAATACAGGAACAAGTATCGCCAAGATAAAAGGTAACTCATAAGCTAAAACTAACTTCATCTCTCTGGAAGCACCAATACTCGCTAAAGGATTGCAAGAAGCAAAACCTCCTAAAATTATACTTAAAGATGGTAAGACTAAAAAGTATAAAACCACAATTAAATCACCGAAAAATGTCTTTTGAGGCCAGATATTTACCAGACAAAGTAACGTGGAGACAATCATTATGCTCACAATTCCTAAAATAGGTGAAAGTAAAAACGTAATTTTAGATGCGCCTTTAGGTATGAGTAACTCTTTACCTAGAAGTTTTACGATATCAATAAAAGGCTGTAGTAGAGGTGGACCGACTCGATACTGAACTCTAGCAGTAACCTTTCTATCCAGCCAACTAAGCAGTAACCCCACTACCGCTGCTATTAAGAATCCGAAAACAATAAAATATAAAATCATTACCATAAACTAAACCTTCTCCCTTATCCAATGAGTAGAGTGAACTACAACATTATCACCTACTGTATAAATATGTTTCTCTTCATCGGGCTCTATATCTTTTAAACTTAAAGCATTATAAGGGCAAGTAGAAATACAAACTGGTTGACCTTTTTGATCCCGTCTATCTAAACATAAATCACATTTTGAATTTAGATAAGGGACTAATTCTGGATAAATAGCCCCGTACGGACAAGCATGAGAGCAACTTTTACAACCAATGCATCTCATATAGTATCGTTTCAACGTGCCATCTTCTTGTTTTTCTAAGGCGTTTTGTGGGCAGGAATTTACACAATGTGGCTCTTCACATTTTCTACAAATCAGACTGTAAGTAAGTAGCTCTCTTAAAGGATATATTCCATTATTATCTTCGTGATAAAAATAACTGCAATCAACAACACACTTAGGACAAATCGTTGAACAGATATCCAAATCCACAAATAGTTTCTTTTGTTTAGCCATTACTAATCCCAAATTTCTGGAAAGTCCTTTATCTGGTCATATGTAAATACTGGACCGTCCTTACAGCAATAAAAATTTCCTATTCGACAGTGCCCACATTTACCAATGCCGCAAGACATATTCTTTTCCATAGAAAGATAAATCTGTGAATCCTTAAAACCCATTTCTACGAGTTTAAAAGTCGCGAATTTCATCATTATTGGCGGAC
>JABMQK010000098.1 GCA_013203265.1 bacterium
CTGAAAAGGCTGTCCGCCAAAGTTCGTCATAAGAATCTATATCATTCATTTGTTTATCGAATTTAAGTATCGCCTTTGCGCGATTGATACCGGCCTCTGCCAAATATCTGGTTTGCAGCCTCGCCATATATGTAATGGCCCCCCGCAATTGAACACGGTTCATATATAGAAAACTAAGGCCTATTACAGAGACCGCCCCTAAGATAGTTATGACTAAAAGAATCGCCTGGCCACTTTTTTTATTAAACAGAATCATAAATCTTTAAATCCCCTTCGACAGGCTCAGGGTACTTCTCCCTCGACTCTGCTCGGGATGATTCAAGGGATGATGAACGAAGTCGAACCAGAAGGGCACTGAGTGAAGTCGAAGTGCTTCCTCCCCTTCCCCTTCACTTCGTTCAGGGTCAGGGTCCTCAGGATGAGCAGTCGCAGAATTTTAAAAAACTCTCCGACTGCTCAGTTAAAATAAGTTACGAATGATTTTTTTCTTTTATTATCACCCTGCAACCACTCTGCATCTAGCTGTATCTTTTTTAAAACAATATTATTCTCCGTCGAATAATCTTCGACTCTAATCGTCCAATTAAAATTAGCTTCTTGTCCGCTAGAATTAGAAAGAGTTTCATTTGTAATCTTTAGTTGTTCAATCTTTTTCTGTGCAAAGAAAGATATGCCGCCCAACATCTGAACATCTCTGGATATACGAATCCCCAAAGGAAAAATACTATAAAGAGATGTTATGCCTAATCCTAAAATCATCAAGGCGATTAAGACCTCTAATAGGGTAAATCCCGCCAGAGACAACTTTCCTTTTTTCTTTAACAGATATTTATTCATCGTAACTCTTTTGAAAAATTGCTGAAAAAACCTCAACACGGCAGCAATCTTTAATTAGAGGTCGCTGACGTATTTTTAAGAGTTTTTCAGCGACCTTACTATGACACCCTGACACTTGTAAAAAAATAGGCCTTATTTAAGGCACTTGACCTAAAATTACTTTACCATGCTGCCCATCGTAAATATTGGAAAAAATAATGCGATAACTATAAAACCTACAACGATTCCCATCGTTACAATTAACAGTGGCTCTAAGAGAGCGGTAAGGCTCGTAAGCGTGCTCTCCGCTTCTTCTTCGTATTCGTCAGCGATCTGAAGGAGAATTTTATCAAGCTGACCAGACTCTTCACCAACGCTAACCATCCTGGTTAAAATCTTAGGAAATATGGCGTGCTCCTCCATAGAACTATTAACATTGGAACCCTTTTCTATATCTTTATGCACGGTTTCAATTGCTTCAGCAATCAAGCAATTTTCACTGGCGTCTCCAGTAAGTTTTAAAGCATCCAGTATAGGTACCCCTGACATAAGCAGGGTTCCGAATAAACGACTAAAACGCGCAATCTCAATATTTAAAATAAGTTTACCGAGTATCGGCATGTGCATTTTAATCCTATCCAAGAATTTCTTTACCGCCGGCTTTTTTGCCCCTATTCTAAACAGGGTAATGAAAAATATGAAAACAAGAGGTACTGCGTACCAAAAACGATTGAATATCGTACTTATGTTTATTAAAATTTGAGTTGCTGGGGGCAGCGTTCCTCCTAAATCACTAAAAATTTTAGCAAAGCTAGGAACTACAAAAGCAGTCAATGCAGTTATCATTACTACCGCGATAATAAAAACAAAAGCTGGATACATCATGGCTAATTTAACTCTCTGACGTAACCTGTAAGTATGATTTAGGAAGTGGTCTATTCTTTTTAAAACAGCTGGCAATAAACCTCCTACTTCGCCGGCTTTAACCATATTGATAAACAAATTAGAAAATATATTCGGGTATTCATTTAGTGCTTCAGACAAAGAACTGCCCTCTTCTACATTTTCAATGATTCCGCCCACTACCTCTTTAAAATAACCTTCCGGCATTTGTTCGCCAATAGTATTCAAAGATTTTATTAAAGGAGTTCCTGCGCTAATAAGAATGGACAACTGCCGCGTAAAATGGAGTAATTGCTTCATAGATACTCTTTTAAATAATGAAAATTTTGAAGACATTTCTTCCTCCTTTGATGAGCACAGTGACTTACAGAGCGTAAGCGAATGTAAATCACTGTGCGAATTAAACCCCACACCCAGCATTTTCATTATATTGCTGGGTGTGGGGTTAAACTCAGCCTTACAACTTACGTTCACTATCGTTCCGTAA
>JABMQK010000099.1 GCA_013203265.1 bacterium
GAGTGCATAGCGGGTAATCCGCCGAAGCCAAACACGAAAGTAGCTTGGCGAAGGCGGATACTGCTTCGGCGGGTTTCGCCGAAGATTATAAAGATGCTGCGGCCGTGAGGCCGTAGAGCTTCATTATTTTTAATTCTTGTGCAGTATATTAATTCAAGAGGCAAATTTTATATCATTATGCGTCGAATTTTTAACATAAAGAATTTCTTAAATTTATTCTATATCATTTTGATATTTGGCTCTTTTCTTTTTGTTCCCTACCATAATATCCGCACAGGTTTCACTAATTGGGGCCTTACCGGTTTATTGGGTGCCAGAGGACCGGTTAATGCCGCTGCCTTAGCAGTACAAAGGGCTTTGACTTTTGCGCTCATCATTTTTTATATTTATAATTTAAGGCTAAAAAGAAAAATCAGGGATGAAAACGTTGAGATAGATTTAGCTATTAGAGAGTCCGATGACAGACGTCATAGAGTAGAGAAGGAATACTTCAAGTTAAAAAGGCAGATGCAGAATATATTCGATACAATGGATGATTTGGTATTTATCTGTTCTGGAGACTTTAAGATTGAGTTTATGAATAAGGCTTTAAGGAATGTTTTTGGTGAAGGAGTTGGTAAGAAGTGCCATAAAGTTCTATATAATAGTGAAGATGTTTGTTCATGGTGTTTTGCTAAGCGGATATTTAAAGGAGAGTTCGTCACCACAGAACATAAACACGAAGGTAATAGTAGAATATATAAAATATCAAGCAGCCCGCTTGTCAACCCCGATGGTAGTATGTCCAAGATATCTGTTATGCATGATATTACAGAAGGGAGGATATTACAAAGGAAATTAGGCTCTTCAGAGCAGTATTTTCGTAATCTCTTTGAGAATCTGCCAGTAGCCTGTTTTGGCTATGATAGAGAAGCAAAGATTATTGCATGGAATAAAGCCGCTAGTAAGCTATATGGTTTTAACAAAAAAGAGACTTTAGGCCGTTCCATGTTTGAGACAATGGCCAAAAAAGAAGATTACAAGAAATCAATGTTTTATATTAAGGAGGTATTTAAAGGCAAGTCTTTCAATGGGCTTCAGTGGGAAGATAGAAATGCCAAGGGAGCAATTCGTTATGTATATACAAATACCTACCCCTTATATGATTTAGATGGAAAGATTACAATGGGGATAAGCGCTAATATGGATATAACTCCACAGAAAAGAATAGAACAAGAGTTAAAATCTTCTAAGAGTCACTTAGAGAAGATTATGGATACGCCGCAAAATTTAATTGTAGAGCTTGATAGAGATATGAGAATTAAGATGTTTAATAAAGGTTGTGAGATAATAACGGGTTATTCGAGCAATGAAGTAATAGGTAAAGATTGGATAGAGTTATTTATACCCGATAGATTAAAAAATACAATAAGGATTGTTTTTGAAGAGGCAAAAAGTGATAGAAATATACTGCCCAGTAATTACGAGAGCCCTATTCTGACTAAATCAGGTGAAGAAAGAATTATCTTTTGGTCCAATACAAATTTAAAAGATGAAAATGGCCAGATAGTTAGCGTTATCGCTATAGGAGGAGATATAACAGTACGCAAAAGAGCACAACAAAAGATTATTGATTCTGAAGAGAAATATAAAACTTTCTTAGAAAGCGTCCCTATTCATGTAGGGGTGATAGATGAGTCTGGCAAGTTTATAATTTGGAATAAATATTCAGAGAAGATGCTTGGTTATACAAGCCACGAAGTTTTAGACAAGATATCTCCTAAGGATATACATGAGTCAGAAAAAGAGGCAAGAGAAGTTATAGAGATAGCTACCAAAGAAGGTATTTTCGATAGAGAGCTAAATTTAATTCATAAGGATGGAAGAAAGATTCCAGCGCGCTTAGTTGTTGTACCGAAAATAATCAATGATAAAATAGTTGGTTTCTGTGGCTTTGCAGAAGATATTGGCGATCGGAAAACAACGCAAAAAGAATTATTAGCTGCTAAAGAGAAATTATAGAGATAGCTACCCAAGAAGGTATTTTCGATAGAGAGCTAAATTTAATTCATAAGGACGGAAGAAAGGTTCCAGC
>JABMQK010000004.1 GCA_013203265.1 bacterium
AAATTACCAAAATGAGCAGTTGTTACGATAACGCCTTTATTACTTTTTAAAGCGGCGTCCAAATACTCTCTGCCTTCAATTCTCACATCAGTTAATCTCTGAGGATTTTTGTAAAAATAAAGAATCTCTAAACTACTCTGTATCATAGCTACAATTGATTCCTTGGCAATCTGCCTTCTTTCATTAATAGGCTTTTTAGGAAACGCTATCGCTAAACTATTTAAGGCAACCTTTCTGTAACGTGCAACCAAAAGATAAAATAACCTACCTATTATCTCTCCTAAGAAATAACTCCACTTTAAAGGAAATTTAGCTGTCAACAAAATTAGCAGCCTAAGAAAGATAAAACCTAAACTTCTTCCCAAAAATTTTTTCGTTTCCTTATTCATAACATCTCATATATATAGAGAAGTGATAACGATCTTTCTGTTTTCTAACCAAATTATACTAAACCATCTAACCCTACTACTAATAAGTTATCCTGGGTGTTAAATACTCCTGAAATAATTTACTTAAAAACTCTTAATTAAAATGTGCGTTTTATTTCAAAGAGAATATGGTCATTATTACGATACTGGCCATTTGAAGTATTGGAAGGTCCCCAGAAGTGATGATAACCTAAAGTAAACCATAAATTATCCTTTGCTTCATATTTAGTTTTAAATGATACCCTCCCATCACCATCGTCAGTACAGATTATTAATACCTCTGGTTTCAATCTCTCATACATAAAATCAGTAGATATTTTACAAGTAACAACATTCTCTATTTTATCTGCCGCTCCATAGGTATATCCATTTAGAACATTAAACCCATCCCATGTCCTATCATCAGTGATATATTGAGCGAATTGAAAGGAAAAAGAGTAATTTCTAAAGAAATTCTTATCAAACCCTAAAACATAGGCATACTTATCTGTCTTCTGTGTGCGCTGTCTACTCCCATCTAGTCCATAGTAGGTTGGTTCATTGTGGACATAAGTAAATTCTCCTCTTAAAGTCCATCCCTCAAATAAACAATGTTCGACTACGGTACGATTAAAAGAAAATCCTATTAATTGTAAAATTTTATGTTTACGGCTAAAACTTAAACCTCCTTCGCTATAAGTTTGAGCACTAGGATTGTATCCGTAGAGCCAGTTTAGGGTATATTCTGTACTGCCGATTATTGAACGCCACCGTAGCCCTATACGAGAGTTGCTAAGCTGCCTAGCAGGCCTATGAATGGCGGTAGTGACTCCTGGGACAGCATTTTTAAAATCTTCAAAAGCATTGTTAGCACTAAAGGCAAATGGAGCATAAGCTGGCGCGGACCGCGATGCCTCAAAATCAGGCATAAGTAAAAACTGTAGCGTAGAATCTACCTTGGGAGAATATTCTACTTTAAGCATCCACAAAGGAATCCTTATATCGGCAAAATCAGGCAACCAATAATAACTCAAGTCAAAAGGCATTACCCTGTCTAAAAAAGGTAACCCATCGGCTTGGCCCCATACCACCTGCTGCTTACCAATTCTTATATCTAACTGATCAGACGTGTAATCTAGGTAACAATCCCTCAACCACTCTGTGCGTTGAGTATGGCCCATCTTTTCCTGATTCTTATCAAAGGTAGACTCTCTTATGCTATAAGCAGTATCATAAAAATAGCGAGGATGGACAAAGAATATCCAGTTATCAGAAATTTTATATTCTATCGCCAAATCAACTGTATCTTTAAAAGAGGATAGAAATTGATGCCTACTATCAGTGTTATTTCTAACCCAAAATTCTGACTTCAAATACCCTCCATACTCTAAATCATCTTCAATTGGAGCAGCTAATATACCTTTCGGCAAAGTTAAACATAAAAACAAACATAAAAATAAAATCTTCTTCATTTTTCGTCTCCTTTCAGTTTTCATTTCTCAATATCCCAAACTTTTTCACTGTCAATCTTGACTGAAATCGTTGGCTTTTATAGATTACCATCTCGACCTCATCAATCTCTTAACAGTAAATTCTTGCTCATTTATTCCCTGGTCGTATTTTGTATTCTCATTTAGAATTACTGAACGGTGGCCAGTTCTTAAATCTTTACAC
>JABMQK010000100.1 GCA_013203265.1 bacterium
AAAGATAGGCCTATCTAAAATACATCATTAAAATAGATGAAAGAGATAAATTTCAAAAACATACTAAATCCGTCGCAGTATAAGGCTGTGACAACATTAGAAGGGCCTCTACTCGTCGTTGCTGGAGCAGGAACCGGCAAGACGAGAGTTATTGAATACCGTGTATTAAATTTGATATTAAGCGGAGTGAAACCCTCCTCAATTCTCTTGCTAACTTTCACACGCAAGGCTTCAAGAGAAATGATAGATAGAGCTTCTTGCCACAATAAACTTTGTCAGCAAGTCGAAGGCGGAACTTTTCACTCTTTTGCCTATAAGATAATTAAGCAATACCGCAAGGTTTTAGGTTTCAAAAATAATATCTCTTTTCTGGATGAAGCAGATAGTGCCGATGCCCTACATCTATTATCAACAAAATTAGGATTTTTAGATAGAAAAATAAGGTTTCCCAAAAAGAATACCCTGAAAAATATAATCAGTATGTCTATTAATCGTTCTGTGAATATTACGACAGTTTTAGAGAAAGATTGTCCACACTTTTTGGATTTAAAAGGTGATATAGAAAAGTTACACAAGGCATATATCGATTACAAAGTAAATCACCTTTTTATTGATTACGATGATATGTTGCTTTATCTAAAATTCTTATTGGAGAGAGACGAGATACTTGAGAAGATTTCCTCGAGGTTTAGCTATATTATGGTAGATGAATTTCAGGATACAAATAAGCTTCAAGCTGAAATTGTTTATTTGTTGGGAAAAATTCATCAGAATGTTATGGTTGTTGGTGACGATACACAGAGTATATATAGCTTTCGCGGAGCATATTATAAAAACATGTTTGAGTTTCCTAAAAGATTCGCCAATTGCAAAATTTTAAAATTAGAACATAATTATCGCAGCACACAGCCGATTTTAGACGTTGCTAATGCGACCATAGAAGGAGAGAAGCAAAAATATACAAAGGTTTTATTTACGGTTAATAAAGAAGGAGTGATGCCAGAATTGAACTTTTTTAAAGATTCCCAAAGAGAAGCAGATTTCATCGCCAATAAGATAAAGCAGCTATACGATCAAGGAATTGAGTTTTCTTCAATTGGAGTATTATATCGTTCTAATCACAATTCTCTTCCTTTGCAGCTCGCCTTATCAAGGCTGGATATTCCCTTTATCGTATACGGTGGTATACGTTTTGTTGAGACAGCACACGTTAAAGATGTTTTATCATTTGTAAAAGTTTTGCAGAATAAACACGATGAATTAGCCTGGAATAGAATTCTTATGTTATTAGAGGGCGTTGGTCCACGCACAGCAGAGAAAATTTATCAATGTATTTTAAATAGTCACTCATTGGATGTTGCGTTTAAAGAGTTTCTATCCGATAAAAAGTTTAGTAAAGAACTTAAGAGGCTCCTAAAATTATTTCATAAATTCAAGGATAAAGACTTAAATATTACCAGTAGGCTTAGATTAATAAAAGATTTTTACTTTCCCATAATGAAAAAGAAATTCGATAACTATCATTTGCGAAGTGATGATTTAAGATCATTAATTCAAATTTCTTCGGAGTATAGGACCGTTGAAGAGTTTTTAGTGGATTTTGTTGCGCTTGAAGCACCCGAACGAAGTATGGTGGATATGTTTCAGAAAAAAAGCGATGAACGGCCGATTGTCTTATCTACTATTCATTCTGCAAAAGGGCTTGAATGGGAGGCAGTTTTTATTATTTCCTTGATGGAAGGATGTTTGCCGGTTTCTTATTCATTAGAAGACGAGGAGAGCATTGAAGAGGAGAGGCGGCTTCTATATGTTGCTGTAACCAGGGCAAAATCAAGATTATTTTTATCTATGCATAATCAAGGGCAGAATGGGGGCATTTTTAGCTTTAACCGTCTCTCGCGTTTTATTAATGAAAAAAAAGTTTTAGATAAATTACACATTGATTATAAGAAATTTGAAAAGCAGAAAGATGATTATGATTTAGTTGAAAGCGTGGATGTTAATCAAGATGATTCTGCAACATTAAGGCGGCTATACGATTATTTTGATTATTAACGAAG
>JABMQK010000101.1 GCA_013203265.1 bacterium
CAATTGGTGTGGGGGTTAAATTCCGATATATAAATTATGTCGTCCGTCACAAATTTCGCCAAAAAACTAGGCGAACTCGCCGATTATTGTGGTGAGCATTGGCGGACTCCGTAAATTATGTCGTCATTTAAATTATTGCAACTTTATAAATATAAACTAGTAATATAAGAATATATGAGAAGATTTGTTTTATATTTAGTAAGATGGCAACTTAGCACTCCAATATTATGGTTGGTAGTGAAGAATTTAGGAGTTGGAATATGGCCTACAATGATAGCTAATTTAATTGGTGGGTCGATATTTTTTTGGATAGATAAATTCATTTTTACTTCTAAGGCAGTTGAGATGTGGCATTTTAGAGAAAGAGGAATCTGCGATGATTGCGGTAAAGAAACGAGCCTTTGGAGATTGGTATTAGCACCTAATTACGACAAGAGACATAATGAACCAAACTTTCTTTGTATGGATTGTTCCAAGCAAAAAACAGACAAGCTGAGGAAGCAAGGAATAAAAATTAGAGGTAAAAGTAAGTAAGCTTCAACGATTCTTTCTTAAGAACAGCTACAGAATAGTCGAAAAAAAGAAGTAATTCAATGCATATATCAGACGGAATATTGTCGGCTCCAGTTTGGATTGGAGGTTGCGTAGTTACAGCTGTGATAGCAGCTGTAACTGTTAAAAAGGTAAGGCCTGAAGATATTCCTAAAGTGGCAATAATGACTTCTGTGTTTTTTGTGGCTTCGCTAGTTCACATTCCAATCGGACCCACCAGTGTTCATTTAATTCTAAATGGATTAGTGGGAATAATTTTAGGGCCTCTAGCCTTCATTTCCATTTTGTTAGGGTTGGTTCTTCAGATGCTACTTTTTCAACACGGCGGGATAACTACAATAGGTGTCAACAGTATAATGATGGGAGTGCCGGCCCTTTTGGTTTATAGAATCTTTGATTTACGTAAGAAGATTATTTTTAAGTCGAATGTGGCCATTTTTGGTGCTTTGGCAGGAGCCTGCGGTATTTTTTTCGGGATTCTTATTCTTGCTTTATTTCTGGTTGTCAGTGGAGATGAATTTATCGGGGTTGCTAAATTAGCGCTTTTGGCGCATTTACCCGTGATAGTTATCGAAGCAATAATAACCGGTTTCATTGTTTCGTTTCTTATGACAGTGAAGCCAGAACTTTTGGAAAGGAGAGTGAAATGAAAAGAATTGGTGTAGTATTTGTGCTTTTGGCTTGTTTTATTTTTTTATGTGGAAGTGATGCCATTGCCCATTTTGGCGGTATAGTTCCTTCTGATGATATAATTACTCAGGAAGATGACAAGGCCATAACATTGAATGTCAGGTTTTTTCATCCGATGGAAGGTGGGTATATGGAAATGGAAAAACCAGTTCAATTTGGTGTAATGCTTATGGGCAAGAAGCAAGACCTAATCAACACTCTTAAGCAGAGAAAGATTGAGGGTTTTTCAACTTGGGATATTGTTTATAAAATAACTAGGCCCGGAGATTACACATTTTACGTTGAGCCTAAACCGTATTGGGAACCAGCAGAAGATTGTTTTATTATTCATTATACTAAAGTATGCGTCAATGCTTTAGGGTTAGAAGAAGGTTGGGATGAAGAACTTGGTTTGGAAACAGAAATCATTCCTTTAACACGACCATATGGGCTTTGGACAGGTAATGTTTTTACCGGTGTTGTAAAGGTAAAAGGTCAACCTGTGCCTTACGCAGAAATTGAAGTAGAATATTACAATGAAGAGGGAGAAATTAATCCTTCGGCTGATCCATATATTACCCAGGTTATTAAAGCTGATAAGAATGGTGTATTTACCTATTGTATGCCCAAAGCGGGCTGGTGGGCATTTGCTGCTCTAAATGAAGCTTCCTGGACGATGAAAGACCCAGATGGAAATGATAAGCCCATTGAGATTGGCGCTGTTTACTGGGTAAGAACAAGAGATATGAAATAAATGATAAAGTTTTTCGGTTTTGCTAAGGTGTTATGTATTTTCGCTCTGTTAGGTTTATTAATGACAACGTCAATCGATGTCGCCTTCGCGCATAAGGTAAATATTTTTGCA
>JABMQK010000102.1 GCA_013203265.1 bacterium
GGGTCGCAAGAGCATACGATCGATGTAGATGCTGCTATGCAAGGAAGTTTAGTTTTTAAAGAGCCCGTGAATTTGAGGATAAATGGGAAATTCGAAGGGACTTTAGAGGCTAAAGGAAGTCTCACTATTGGTGAGGCAGCGTTTGTAGATGCCCATATTAAATGCGAGAATATTACAATCTCTGGTAGGGTGAAGGGGGATATAGATGCCGAATCGAAAATTGAATTGTCGGAGCACGCTGTTGTGAACGGCAATATAAAGACACCTCGATTAATCATTTCAGACGGAGCTATGTTCCAAGGTAAATGTGTGATGATGCAGGATGTTCTCAATGTCAAAGATTTAGCTAAGCATTTGGAGTTGGAAGAAGATACACTTATAGATTGGGCAGATTCAGGCAAGATTCCAGGTTTTAAAGAAGGTAATGAATGGAAGTTCGAAAAAAAGAGGATAGATGGCTGGATCGCTTCAGGCAAGATAGGTTAATATGAGGGAAAAATTGCTTACTATTCGCGAAACATCACAGTATCTAGGTATAACCGAAGGGCAAGTTATCGATTTGTCGGAAAAAGGTGTCATCCCCGCCTATAAAGTAGGAGGAGTATATTTAAGGTTTGAAAAAGATCAGCTCGATGCAATCAAAGATAAAATAAGGCCTACCACAAAAGAGGAATCTGTAGAATATCCATTTCGGGACAAATTAAGTGATTTTTTCTATTATAATGATTTCTACATTTTCGCTATTTTAGTCGCCTCCATCTTAGTTTATCTAATTTTTAATTTATGAAAAAAAAGGGTTTTGTGGATTTAAGGTTTGCTAAGGTTGATATCGACCGGCAAGCCAGAAGAGGGTTCTCTGAAGCTGTCTACTGCGAAAATAAGTCCGCGCAACAAATAGCCAAAATATTATTCCAGCTCATTAAATATAACCAGAAAGTTTTATTTCTCACTAGGCTGGATAGGGATAAATTTTTATATTTAAAATCGAAATTCCCTTCGCTTAATTATAATGAGGTTGCGAGGTTTGGATTTTTAAAAAAGAAAAAGATAAAAGATAAAAGTAGAGAAGTTTTAGTTATCTGCGCAGGCACTATTGATATCCCTGTCGCCGAAGAAGCTGTTTTGACGTTGGAGATAATGGGTAATAAAGCTAGAAAGGTATACGATGTAGGTGTTGCCGGTTGTCATCGTTTACTTGGTCATATAAAATTCTTAAAAAAAGCAAATGTTATAATAGTTGTTGCTGGGATGGATGCGGCCTTAGCAAGTTTAGTCAGTGGTTTAGTGAAAGTTCCAGTGATAGCTGTGCCGACGAGTTGCGGTTACGGAGCAAATTTTAAAGGCCTGTCTGCTCTACTCGCAATGATTAATAGTTGTTCTCCTGGCGTGGCGGTAGTTAATATTGATAATGGGTTTGGCGCAGGGTATATGGCTAGTCTTATCAATAGCAGATAAAACATTATTATGAGATATTTATATTTTGATTTAATTGATGGTATTAGCGGCGATATGATCGTTGCAAGTCTATTAGATATTTCAAAGGATTTTAATTATTTAAAAAGAGAATTAAAGAAAATAAATTTAAAAGAATACGAGATTAAAAATTTCAGGAGTCAATCAGCCCACATTAGAGCATCTCGTTTTGTAGTAAAGGATTTAGCTAAAAAGAGAAGAGTATTTCAGATAAATACAATAAAGAATAAAATTATTAAATCCCGATTACATGCTGAAACAAAAAAGAAGATTTTAGATATTTATCAGACTTTATACAACGCTGAAAAGAATGTTCACGGTGTAGGCCATGTTCATTTCCAGCAGATTGGCGAAGTCGATTCTCTTATCGATATCGCATCAACTTGTATATTAATAGATAGACTCGGGGTAGAACGCATTTTATATTCTATGATTCCTTTTGGAGAAAGAATTGCACCTGCTACAGCGTATATGCTTAAGTCTAAAGATATTTATTTAAGCACTCGTCAATACGAAAATATTACTCCTACAGGAATAGCTATAATTACTACCTTGGGTTTACAGAGGCCGCGAAAAATTGGAAATGAATTTTCTTTACAAAAGTTTGGTTACGCAACAGGTAGTATAATACCTAATCATTCATCAAATATTTTACGGACATTTTTACTGAAAA
>JABMQK010000103.1 GCA_013203265.1 bacterium
CCGCAGAAGCCACCGAAGCTCAAGCTGCTCCTGTCGCTAAAGAAGAAAAAAAATCTAAAGAAAAATCTTAGAAATCGCCATCCATTTTAAAATTATCTACCGAAACTTTTACAAAAAAGATGTGGTATTAGTTTAGAAGTTATGGTGAAAAATCTAACATGAGCATGATATTTTCTATAATGCTGTTTTTCTTAGCTGTGGTAATCCACGAATTTGCTCACGGATGGATGGCTTATAAGCTGGGTGACCCTACAGCTAAGCATTCAGGAAGACTTACCCTAAACCCAATTGCCCATATAGATCCTATAGGCACAGTCATTCTTCCATTATTTCTTATAATGACAGGCTCGCCTATATTATTTGGTTGGGCAAAACCTGTGCCTGTAAATTTTCGAGCACTCCATAATCCTAAAAAGGATATGATCTGGGTAGGGCTTGCTGGCCCAGGTGCAAATATTATACTGGCAATAATAATTAGCTTAATCATTAAGTTAAAAGTTGCCTTTATTCCTTTTCAGATATTGGAATACTTTATGGCATTAAATCTTGTCCTAGCGATATTCAACCTTATTCCCATCCCACCCCTAGATGGATCAAGGGTAGTTATGGGATTGTTACCAACGAAGCTAGCCTATCAATATATACAACTCGAACGATTTGGGTTTATAATAATAGTTATTATGTTGTATCTGGGATTATTTCAAATCATCATCTGGCCAATTGTTTTAACAATATTGAAATTATTAATATGAAAACTATTAGATTAAATCTTAAGACAAGAAGTTATCCTATATTTATTGAAGAAGGTCTTATTGTAAAAACTGGATGCCTATTAAAAAATTTAATGATAGGAAAAGACGCAGTTGTCATTACAAACAATAATCTCAGAAAGAGGTTCGGTGCAAAAGTTAAAAATAGTTTAGAAAAACACGGATTCACTTCAAAATTTTATGTTGTCCCTGATTCAGAAAAGGCAAAATCTATTCAATATTGCCTAAGCCTTATTAACAAAATATCTAAATATGATAAGAAAAAACAAGTTTTTCTCATTGCCTTAGGTGGTGGAGTTATAGGAGATCTTACAGGATTTGTCGCTTCAATATACAAACGTGGAATACATTATATACAAATACCTACGACGCTTCTTGCGCAAGTAGATTCATCAATAGGTGGTAAAACCGCCATAGATTTAAAAGTCGCAAAAAATTTAGTCGGCGCCTTCCACCAACCCAGAGCGGTTATTGTTGATCCTGGATTATTGAAAAGCCTGCCCAAAAGACAACTGAAATCAGGCCTTGGCGAAGTAATTAAATACGCAATAATAAAAGATAGATCTCTGTTTTCTTTTCTAAAGAATAATCGTAAAAAAATCTTTTCTCTGGATAAAAAAGCTATTGAACTCATTGAAAGGAAGTGTATTTATATAAAAGCTAAAGTAGTAGAAAATGATGAGTTTGAAAAAAAGGGAATACGTACTATATTAAATTTTGGCCATACCATCGGACATGCTCTTGAAAGCGCCTGCGAATACGACAAGTATAACCACGGTGAGGCCATAAGCATTGGAATGATCTGTGCAGCAGATATAGCTTGCAATCTAAAAATATTTAATGAAAAGGATTTGGATAAAATAATCGATCTGATTAAACTGTATAACTTACCAGGCAGAATAAAAGGGGTCACTTTAAATAAAATCATGGATTCACTGGTAAGGGATAAAAAATTCATCCAAGCCAAGAATAGATTTGTCCTTCCTAAGGCTATCGGAAAAGTTATTGTAAAAAAGAATATACCCGAAAATATTATAAGAGGAACTATTTTAAAATATAGCTAACACAACAGCTCCTGCCTAACTAAAAATCTCATTTTTTTCCTAATTTCTCTCTAGAAATTACAAAGTGTTTGACACCTTAAATGATATATGATATTCTTAAATCGATATGTGGAAAGAAAAACGTCGTCATAAACGTCTAACTGTGTCTCTGCCAGTGAATTATGAAGTTTTAGAGACAGACAAAAAAGAAATTAGTGATACTATTTGCAAAGATATAAGTGAAGGAGGAATAAAATTAATGCTAAGAAAATTCTATCCCCCTAAAACAAAGTTCTTGTTAAAAATAAACCTCGAAGGGGTAAATAAAATAATTGAAACGATGGCCGAAACAGCATGGTCCTTCAATATGCATCTTTCAAATATGTACCATAGCGGGCTGTGCTTTATGAATTTGGACACCTCACAACAAAAGAACTTAAAAGAATATATTGCTATAAAGGAAATTATAAAAGACAACAACTAAAATAAGGAGTCAAAACTGTGGCGCAAGAATCTACAAAAAGAGTAAATTGTCTAACCTGCAACAAACAATTAAAAAGAATAAAAAGATACTACCGTGATGGAAAATATTTTTGTAATAAGAATTGTTATAAAGCATTTATAAAAAAACAAAGTCAAGAAGCCAAAGAAAAAGCATAATCAACAATGTCACATGAAAAATACAAAATAGAAAAAAGACGTTATCCTAGAATTAAGAAAAATATATCTATTAAATTACAACATGAGGAATTCGATATAGTTACAGAAACAAAGGATATAAGCTGTATCGGCGCCTACTGCCAAGTCGATAGGTATATCTCACCATTTACAAAAATCAAGGCAAAAATTCTTCTTCCTTCTAAAATAAAAAATAATACAAAATATATTGATTGTGCTGGGGTAGTGGTAAGGACAGAAAAAAACGACAGCCCCTTGGAATCACAATACAATATTGCAATATACTTCAATGAAATTAGCAAAGTAGACTTGTCAAAAATAGACCGCTTTGTCAAAAGCCACCCAAAATTATAGCTAAGTATATCCGATAGCTAAATGTCCTTTCTTTGCAAAACTGTAATTTCTACAATTTTGTTTTTAACATTAACAATAAACAATACTCAAGCCCAAATGACCGAATTAAAATTACCTAAACCTATATTAAGCGAAGGAAAACAACTAAGACAGGATATACAAGAAAGATACTCAAACCGTAGTTTCGATGATAAAAAGGCTTTGAGCCTAGAGCAATTATCAACTATTCTTTGGGCAACATATGGGAAAAAGATAAAAAATGTAGACGCGATAACTTCTGCCACATACACAATTCCTTCAGCAGGAGGAATTTATGCTCTAGAGATATTTGTGGTAGTGGGAAAAGGGGCTTCTGAGGAAATAAAAGAAGGAGTCTATCACTACATTAAAGAAGATCACAAATTAAGAATGTTATCGAGCACAGACAAAAGAGGAGAACTTGCCTCTGCCTGTCTTAGACAGAGATTTATTGAAGATGCTCCTATGTCAATAGTAATCACCGCAAGTCCTAACCGTATGATACAACGC
>JABMQK010000104.1 GCA_013203265.1 bacterium
ATTATCGATGTTGTCAAGCAGCCATGGCTCAAAGAGCGCAGCTTTTTCCAATAAACCCAATTCTTGTTCAGTTAACAAAAAGAATACCTTAGTTTGTCCCATATATCCACCCCCTAATATTTGTCAAGATACCTCTCGCTATAATAGACGTACGAAGTGGCAAAATTCTTTCATTTTTTTTGAAAATATTTCCAAAAGGAAATAAAAAAGAAGACAACTCCCTTTTTTAGAAAATTACAATTCCTTCAAAGCTTCCTCTATCATTTTTAAATTTTGCTTAATTTCAGGATGGTCTGGCTCTAAGACTATGCCTCTTTTAATATAAGTATAGGCTTCTTCAAATCTACCCATTTTATATAAAAGTTCGGCCTTGGTAGACAAAATTATACCGTCATTAGGTATAATCGCAATTGCTTTATCAATTAATTCCAACCCTTTTTCTAGATTCTCCCCTTTTCGATACAAGGAGTAAGCCTTATCATTGTAAGCCTCAGCCAAACCTTCTATTATATGTTCGTCTTTAAAGCCTAAGCTTATAGCCTCTTCAAGTTTAAGGATTGCTTCATCATATCTTTCGTTGTATCGATAGAAGTTTGCCATGGCATAGAACAGTTGCTCATTATTGGGATCAATCCCGGAAGCTTTAGCAAACCACTCTAAAGCACTCTTATTGTAATCATCATTCTCGGTTTTTATTGCCATAAACATATATGTATCAGCAATGCAGATGTGTGTAGCAATATGATTGGGCTTACAGCTTAAGGCTTTTTCATACTCCACCATTATTTCAGAAAAATTCTTCTCTAAATTACCAAAGTCGCCTCTTATCGCGGTAGCAAAAGTTCTACGAGCGTCATGACTTTCAGGATCTAACTCAACTGCATATTGAAACATATCTGCTAATTCCGAGCTACTCATGTCTAAATCAGAAAAGGCGTAACGGTACCAGTTAAAGTAAGTGTTCCTACAATACCCAAAAATGCTACCAACTCACCCATAGAACCTCCTTATTTCTTCCTCAAGTAATGTAACGTCCTGTAAAGGTACGCCCTACTTTTTTAAAGGGAGTTGCCCCCCTTTTCCACATGGACATTGTCCGTATATTATATCTTTTATCAGCTAAATTACTTGTCATGTTTCACTAAGAACTTGCTTTGAACCGCAAGTAAAGATACTGGATTATCTATCGGTGTCATATGCGCGCTTTTGTCGATAATACACATATCTGCATGCGGGACTAAAGAATGGTGCCACTGAGTAAACTCAGGAGTACAAATGTCATATTCTCCGCAGGTTAGTAAGATCGGTAAAGAAAGAGATTTAAGATATCCCGAAACATCCACCTTCGCCAGGTTTCCGAACACATTAAGTTCAGACATGGAACCAACCATAACTTTATGCAGTTGATGATTTTTAGCCGCAATAAGGCGCTTCATTGGTTCTGGCAGCGGCCAGGTGCGGATTACAAAGCGTTTAACATGCTCCATTACGGCTTTTTCATATTGCTCTTTGTCACCTATGCCTTTGAATTCAAAAGTGTCGATAATCTCGGCGGCATTACCCGGTAACGAGGCTTTGAGTTTCTCGGAAACATGCTGAAGATAATAAGGAAAACTTACGATTGGACTATGGAGAGAAAGACTCAGCATTCCATCAGGATGCTTATATGCAAAGGCACTTGCAAGCGTTGTTCCCCATGAATGTCCAACTAAATGGTAGTTATTAAGTCCAAGGCCTTTACGAACAGCTTCTACCTCATCAAAATACCGTTCTGCGGTCCATAATGTAGTATCATCTGGGCGGTCTGAATTGCCGCATCCAAGCTGATCATAGAAAATAACCGTCCGCTCATCATTCAACGCTTGAAAAGCAACAAGATTATGATGATTTCCTCCGGGACCCCCGTGAAGCACTAATACAGGAGGATTTGTTCCGTTGCCAACTTTCCCATACCATAGTTTATAGGTAACTCCTTTATGTTCATAAGGGGTGAAGCCCTCTTCTGAATAAAGCGGCTCGTTGAACCAATTTTTATTAAATTGCGCTGACATTTTTCTCACCCATGAAATGGTACATTTTTTAGAGGCAAGGACACTGTTGTTTTAACGTGTCATTTTTTCTGCTTTTTTGAAACATCACGCACGATACCCAACAACCGGCTGGGAACCCCCTTCTCGTCTCTGGTAAGCCACGCCTGCATACGTATTGGGAAAACCGTACCATTCTTGCGGATATATTCCTTATTATAAACACCTGAATATCCTGTTTTGAAAGTTCCGGGGACAGAACACTTAATTCCCTTTCTTTTTTGGTTCTCAATGAGTTCTGTCCCCGGAATTACCCGGAATTAAGTCAATAGCAGTAAACTTGGTAAATCTTCCCTAACTTTATTAGGCAATTTGATCCGGACTGCTAATAGCTGCTTAGAAAATCGGGGCACAATATCAATTACCTTTATCAAGAAAATTAGTATTGTGTCCCTTGATTTGGGAACTCGGAATTTCTAGTGTGAACCAGCTATTGCCTTGATAAGCTCGTCAATTTTGTGATCCAAATTCTCGACACCTACCCAATAATCATGCATCTTTGAGTCGCTTGCAGAGAGACACTTTTCCTTCTCAATATCAATTTCCATTAAAGCATCGCCCTGTGCCCTTACGACCTCCCATGTCTTTTCAATATCCGCAAGAGCAGCCCTATATTTCTCCAATATTTCCATTTTTTCTAAACTAGCTAACATTCTTTTTACGGTTTGTATATCATCAGTGTAGTCATTCAATGCTATACGTTGGTCAGCACGGCTTTGGTCGGCAATATGAAAAAATACAGCAGCGACTGACTCCCAAAGATTAACTTCTACCTTTCCCAATAAAAGTGTTGCAGTTACTTCTTCTGCCTGTGCCATAGATGACGATGCAAAAATCATCATTGTAATTATAATTAAACCAATAAACTGTTTCATAGTATCTAACCTCCTTTATTTCTGTTTGGTTGCCTTAACCGGTTAAGAGCCTCGGTGCAAACTATTTTATTAATTCATTCGCTACCTCCTTTTTTTAAAAAAGTTACCTAATTGCTGATCATTAAATTGCAGACGTCCTACTTGGGTGCACCCTATGGGGCTGTTGAGGTCTGACCTCAACCAAATGTTTTTCTTTCATAAAATCTTCTTAAACATTAACAAGAGGTTTTTATCCCCTTGCCTCTTATATTCTATCTTATCCA
>JABMQK010000105.1 GCA_013203265.1 bacterium
AAGCCTAACGATAGGTATGTAAAAAATACTGCTAAGATAAATGTTAACCCAATAAGCGCTAAATTTCTCTTTTTATACCCCATCAACGTAAGGAAAGAGATGAAAAATATGAGCACTGTAAAGGCACAGGGATTTACGCCATCAATTAGTCCAGCAGCGATTACAGCGAGCGGGGTAAAAGAATGAAATTTCTGTAATAAGTCTATTTGACCTACTTTTACTTTGGGGGTAAATGAGGATAGGATATATTTTTTTAAGATAGGTTCGAGTCGACTTGTTATCTGTTTTGTCCCAATTAAAATATGGTTACCGATTAATATTGACGGCACCTTCATATCGATATCAAACTTCTTTTCTAAAGCGAGGTATACTTTGAAATTTCCTTTCTGGGCTATATTTAAATAATCTATCTCTATTTTATCTTTGTATTTGGAGATGATTTTAGATAGGTAATCTTCTTTTAACTTGAAACAGGCCTTGCAGTTAGTTGAATAAAAAACTTTTAATTTTACTCCGTTAGAGGACTCTTCCGTAGCTAGAGGAGTTCCTCCAACGGAGTTTATCTTCTCATCAGCTAAAACACTATCGTTAGAAAAAACAAAAAGAGAAAAATAGAATAATATTCCAAAAAGATAAAATATTCTCTTCATAGCGCTGAAACTACAATTGTGTCCCTTCCCATACTTACCTGTCTGCCCACGGCTTCGCCGTGAGGCGAACCGACAGGCTCACGTATAGGGGAATCCTTTTCTGACCTTCAAATATTCCCCATATCTGAGCGTGGAGTTTGTATTATTATTTCTCAAATAAGTGCTATCCTAAATTAGGCTTTCTGCCTTTGTTGGCTTTCTTAGAGCGCCAGCGCAGTTTGCCTCTTCTCTTTCTCTTGCCCATATTTTAGCCTCCGTTAACTACCTTGTCAGATTTTTGTATTAGGGGTTTTGCTTTATAGACTATTTCCTCAACCAAATCCTCCATCGTAAGTATGCCAATGGGGAAATTATTCTTTAAAACCGCCACTATCGTTTCTTTATTTGGTTGCATTAAGGAAAATACCACATCAAGCCGGTCATCAAAAGAGACAGTCCTCAACGGCCGAATAAATTCGTGCCAATTTCTATCCTGGCTATTATAAAAAATATCAAATATATTAATAACCCCTTTGATATCCTTTCCTTCGATAACAGGCATGCGCGTAAATCCGAATCTCCTGGACTTCTCTAATATTTCTTCTCTGGAATGCCTAAGCTCGATATTCGCTACCTCTTTTAAAGGAACCATAATATCTACCGCTTTGGTAAGGGTAAAATCGAATATCCTATCAATAACCTTCCTCTCATAGTCTTCTATTATACCTTCTTTTGTAATATCACGAATAATTAATTTAATCTCATCCTTTGTAAGAAAAGGATTTTTCTTTATTGTCCGAGGAGCGATCAAATTTAACAACGAGGCTGTTATCGCGCTAATAATTATAATAATTGGAGAAAGTATCCTCTGGGTAAATAAAAACAAAGGGGCTATTTTAAGACAAATTTGATTAGATTTATTTTGACCTATCGTTTTAGGGATTATCTCTCCAAAAATAAGTATTAACGGAGCCATAAGACAAGTAGCTATAATTGGTGCATAAGTTTTATTAAATTGAAAAACTAAATTTGTGGCAAATGCTGAAGCTATGACAATTGATATATTCGTCCCTATTAGTGTTGTGGCTAACAATTTATCGGGACGTTTTAATATGCTGTGGACTGCGAGCGCCAGTTTATCCTTTTTCTCAATTAAATGCATTAGTTTCATAAATTTAATTGAGGTAAATGCGATCTCGCTACCAGAAAAGAATGCCGCCAAAAAAATAGACAAAACTATATAAATAATATATGCAAATATCATAATTTCTTTAAAATGATGGATTTAATTCTTCTGCCAGCTAATTTCTCAATACTAAAATAAAGGCTGCCCTTTCTAACTCTCTCTCTTTCTTGAGGAATCTTCTCAAATAAAAACAGCATATATCCTGCGATAGTATCATAGTCTCCCTCTGGGATATTTATATTCAACTCCTCATTTACAAAATCTATCGGGGTCTTACCGCTTATCCTAAAAGTATTATCGTCGAGCTTTTCTATAAATTTTTCTTTTGTCTCAAATTCATCATATATCTCACCAACCACCTCTTCTAAAATATCCTCTAATGTGACTAATCCGTAGGTATTACCGTATTCATCGACCACAATAGCTATCTTAGAATTTTGAGACTGAAAGTCTTTTAGTAACTCGTCTATTTTTTTTGTCTCTGGAACAAAAACAGCAGGCCTAATCAAACTCCTAAAATCCCTCTCCGGAGAAAAGAATAAATCCTTTGCATATAAAACTCCCGTTATATTATCGATCGAGTCTCTGTAAATCGGGATTTTGGAATGTTTGATATTCTTTAAAAATCCCAACGCCTGTTTCTGATTCTTTTCTAAAGATAAAGCCTTAATATCCGGTCGAGGCGTCATTATCGTCTGGACATCTGTCTGGGTAAGCTCTAATACAGAATGAATCATCTCTTTTTCGTTTTCTTTTACCGCGCCATGCTTGTGACTTAACTCAATTACAGATTTTAACTCTTCCTGTGTCAAAGTCGGTTCTTTATCCAAACGTATGCCAATAATCTTTATGAACATTGTCGCCAAACGACTAAATATTAATCTAAGAGGATAAATTATTCTGGCAAATATCTCTAAAGGTCTTGCCACATTGTAAGAAAATGATTCTGCTTGTTTAATTGCAAAAGTTTTAGGAGTAACTTCTCCAAAAATCAATAATAAGAAAGTAGCGATACCTATGGATACCGCTAATCCCCTATCCCCTAACGTCCTGACTAAAATTGAAGTCAATACTGTAGATAACATAATATTTACCAGCGTATTGCCTATTAGTATTGTAGTAAGAAATCTCGAGGGGTTAGATAATAATCTCTGGAGGTATTTGATATCCTTATTTTGCCTTTGCAACCTCTTAATCTTTATTGAATCTAAGGATACTAAAGCAGTTTCGCTCCCAGAAAATAGCGCTGAAAGGAATAAAAGTAAACCTATTAATATCAATTCATGTAACATTTTTAAAGGATATTAAATAATTCAGATAAATCTTTACTTAAAAAATCTGGCCTTTCTCTTTTTAATTCTGCAGTAGAACTCGAGCCTGTAGCTACGGCAAATGTCTTTACTTTAGCGCGTTTACCTGTGCGCACATCTATAGCCATATCTCCTACGTAAAAAGTATCTTCTTTAGATATCTTTAACCGGCGCATAATTCTATTTAAAATGTTAGGATGGGGCTTACCAAATTTTATCTGATCCTTACACAATACATAATCAAAAAATCTTTTTATATTTAAATGCCTAACTAATATATCCGAAAATTTAGCTGGACGATTACTTGCAACGGCTAATTTATATCCTTTTTTATTCAGGTAAATTAATAGCCTCTTTGCATAAGGCATAAATGTAGTCTTTTCTGTTAAGGATTTTTTATGATGCTCTCGATAAATTTTAAGCGCAATCTTAATATTCCTATTACCGACGAAAGGAATAAGTAGTGCCTTATCTCCCCATCCCACAGCTTTTTTGATTGCGGTTACACTCTGTTTCTTCAAATTTAATTTCTGTAACGTATAATTAACACTGTAGGTTATAGCAGGATAGCTATTAACTAAAGTGCCATCTAAGTCAAAAATTATGAGTCTAAAATTAGACCCCATTAGAGAATTCTGTCTATTTCTTTTTGAAATCATTTCGGTTGTTTTCTCTAACGGGGTAGACACTATCTATTGCTGTATAGAATGGCAGGCATTTGCAATCTCTATCGATAATAGATGAACCTTTGTGGCAAAATCCTCTGAAACAGAACCACAGCCACAACTGGGCGTAATTAATGCACCGTTCTTTAAAAGTAGTGGTTCTTTCTTGAAAACTTCTAAAGATTTCTCTAAATAACCATTTAAATTATAGTCTTGTCGATTAGATACAATACCACAAGCAAGCACGCCACCTCTTTGAATAAATCTATTTAAACTATCTTTATAGATAAACAGGCTATCCATAAACTCAAAAGCATCAAAACTTAATATGTCGATATTAGTCTCTAAGATGATAGACCAATCCGTATTGCCACAACAATGAATACCCACTAGGGCATCCTCTTTGTGAATATCATCAATTATGGAATTGAGTTGGGAGACTATTCTAGGCTTATCTAAACTTGCAAATTGATTTGTACCTACCGCGACTAAATACGGCTCATCCAAAAACATGATAATCTTGGCCTTTGTTACTTTCCTAAATTCGTTTATCTGCCATCTTGCTTTAAAACTCAAGAATTGAGGAATAATTTCGTTAAGCTCGCTATTAAATAATAAAGGCTTTTTTCTTTCGTCTAATAGTGTCATACCATAACTTATTGGACCAATAACTTGACCTTTAATAAATTTAAATTCTTTATCAGAAATCTGTTTTATAAATTCATAAAAACCAGCCGCATAGTCTTGGCTGACGGAAAAATAATCTAGTTGATTAGTATTTAAACAATTGTAGCATTTCTCAAATTCTTCTATAAAAGAATGCTTATGCGTATCGATGTATATACTTCTGTTATCAAGATTAATTACTCGACCAGGAAAACCTTCAGAGAACTGAACATGCATACTTTCCAAAAATGAAAGTTTTGGCAGCTGAGGCCAAAAAGGTATATGTTCTCTGAAATTTTCAATAATAAAATTCAACGCCTTATCTTTATCCAGAAAAGGCAAACTTCCCACACCTGTAGCAAGAAAATTATTTTTAATATTCATAAAAAAATGAAAAAAATACGGGTAATCCAGTGTACCTTCCGCCACAGGCGCCCGCCTGCCGCCTGCCTGCCGGTCAGGCAGGGACGGGCAGGGATCCGCCTACGGCGGAAAATGTACCAACCGAAGTCGCCATTACTTTCAGCCACAATGCTTAGCTAATTCACCTCCGCCATAATAATTAGCGGACGCTTTTCGCCACGAATTTTGGCGGATGGCGCAAATCATTTTGGCGTCCTCCATAAAACATGGCGGACGCCATCCGCCTAGCTTTTTGGAGGATGGCGAACATTGGCGGACGAAGGCGGATTAAATTTGACGACAAGAATCCCGGATAACTAACTCAGTAGGTAAAACTATCTTTGTGGAAGATTTTGTGGTCTTTGATAACATAGCTTTATGTAATAAAGACGTTGCCTTCGCAGCCATCTCAATCAAAGGTTGTCTTACCGTAGTTAAGCCGACTGATCCATATAGACAAATAGGGTTATCGTCAAAACCAATCACAGATATGTCATTAGGCACTCTTAGTCCGTGCTCTAGAATAACAGAAATGGCCTCTTGTGCCATATCATCACTGGCAGCAAAAACGGCTGTTGGAGGTGTTTTTAATTTTAATAGCGATAATACAGCTTTCCTCGCGGAAGGACGAGAGTAATCGCCTTTTTCAATAAGTTCTTCTTTTACATTAATTTTATTTTCCTGTAGCGCCGATTTATACCCTTCTAATCTATCAATCGCTGCCTGAGATATAAGATGTCCTGTAATATGTGCAATATTGCGATGGCCAAGATGAATTAAATACTCTACAGCCTGTCTTGTCCCAACTCTATTGTCTATGGCTATATAATTTACATCTAAATTTACAGGCTTATGATTCATAATTACACATGGAATACCTGATTCTAAAACATTACTTAACTCTTGTTTATTTGAAAGAACATCAGCAAATAAAACACCACCTATCAAAGCAGTATTTATAAAACTCTTGTCGTTGCTTAGATGGAGAAGTAAATCTAATTTTAAATTCTCACTAGCTACTCCCACACCGCGAATAATCTGATTGGCGTAAAAAGAAAAAAATATACCTTCGTATCGAGGGATAACTAAAGCTATTATATCGCTTCTTCCTTTAGCTAATCTCTGGGCGATAACATTTGGTTTGAATTTTAACTTGCGGATAGCCTCCTGGACCTTTATACAATTGGCCTCTTTTACGGTGGGAACTTTGTTAATTACTCTGGAAACGGTGGTTGGAGAAACCCCTGCTAAATTTGCAACTTCTTCTATTCTTGTATTTTCAGCCACTTAATCAAGTTCCAGATAGGCACTCACTCTGTTCGTGCACTATCTCCCTTCGGGCCGCCTTTGGCGGGGTCAGATCGGAATTCTCTACCTATCTGGTCCCGCCAGAGGCGGAATGGGAATTTCTATTTTTTGTCCCGCAATACGGAATCCCGTCAAGTGGAGAAATTCCGATGTGACAAGAATTAATCGTTATGGTAGACTATTTTAATAAGATCCTTCGTCCCCTTCCCCCTCACTCCGTTCAGGGTCAGGGTCCTCAGGATGAGCAGTCGAAGGATCGAAAAAAAATTCCTCGACTGCTCAATTAATTAACTTAACAATATCTCCTATTTTTATCTCTTCGCTAACAGCGCTCTCTTTTATATCGGCTGCAGATATATCCTTACGCATCAAAATAACTTCTATACTCGCTATAAATTTGTTATCTCTATATACATTAAATCTATCGTTAACTTTTACTCCAGAACCTTTACCTAAATCAATGATGATAAATTCATTTTGTTTATTTATCGACAACACCCTTCCTGTTAAAGTCGGCTTAGATATATCCTGTTTTCCATGCACAACTATAGGGGATAATCTTACTGTGCGAGAATCTGGAACAAC
>JABMQK010000011.1 GCA_013203265.1 bacterium
ATCTTTTGTATAACTTCCTAATGGGAATAAAATAAACTGCATCTTATCTTTAGGTATACGAAATAAAAAATAAGACTGATCCTTTTTGGTATCCCTAGCGCTCTTTAAAAAGTATCTACCTTTTTTATCGTGTGTAATCCTAGCATAGTGGCCTGTTGCCAGATAATCACAATTAAACTCTTTTGCCTTCTTCAATAGCGCATCAAATTTAAGATATTGATTGCAGCGAATACAGGGGTTTGGTGTACGGCCGCTAAGATACTCTTTTAAGAATTTACTAATCACCTTTTCTTTTAACAACTTTCCAAAAGAAAGCGCATAGTGAGGAATATCTAACTGCTCTGCTACTCTTCTGGCATCTTCAATACCAGATATGCTACAACAACTCGGACGTTTTCCCTTTGAGTCCTCTAGACCAAAACACATAGTTACGCCAATTACCTCGTAGCCTTTCTTCTTTAACAAAAAGGCAGCGACTGAAGAATCGACCCCTCCACTCATTGCGACTAATACTCTTTTTCTATTCCTCATTATGAAACTCTATTTTTCCGTAACAACTTTAATAGCCCTATAAGTTATGTCTAATAACTCTTTCAATTCTCTCTTTGTTATAACCAGGGGTGGCATAATTATAATACAATTACCCAAAGGCCGCAATATTAACCCATGTCTCCTTGCTTCTTGTATTACTTTTATACCAATTTTTTCTTGCCACGGATATGATTTTTTTGTCTTCTTGTCCTTTACTAATTCTATTCCGACGATAAAACCTTTCTGTCTTATATCGCCTACGTGTGATAACTCTTTAAATCTTTGAAGTCCTTGTCTTAGAAATTTAATTTTTGGTTGTAGTCTACCCAGTGTCCTTTCTTTTCTAAAAATCTCCAGTGATGCTAATGCTGCGCTACAAGCCAAGGGATTACCAGTATAGGAGTGGCCGTGAAAAAATGTCTTCTTGTCTTTATAATCTGCTAAAAATCTATTATAGATCTCTTCCTTTACCAATGTAGCAGCCAAAGGTAGGTAGCCTGCGCTCAATCCTTTAGAAAGACAAAGTATATCAGGCGAAACACCTTCATGTTCACAGGCAAACATCTTGCCAGTCCTACCAAATCCTACAGCTACCTCATCAGCAATGAGTAAAACATTATATTTATCGCACAATTTACGCATCTTAGATAAAATTCCTCTTGGCCAGACGATCATTCCGCCTGCGCCTTGGACAATAGGCTCAACAATCAATGCAGCGATCTTGTGATGATTATCTTTAAAGATGCTTTCTAAATCTTTTAAACAGGCGAATCGACAACTAGGATAGACTTTTCTCTTTGGACAATAATAACAATAAGGCGAGCCGACTTTAAAAGACTGAAAAAGCAACGAGTGAAAAATCTTATGGAACAAATTTATCCCACCGACGCTTACACTTCCAATGGTATCCCCATGATAAGAACTATCCAAATAAACAAAGCGAGTTTTTTGTCTGGTCTTCTTATCTCTCTGTTGCCAATATTGAAATGCCATCTTTAAAGCTATTTCTACACTGGTTGAGCCATTATCAGAATAAAATACCCTGGTTAAACCCTTTGGGGCGATCTTTACAAGTTTCTGAGCTAGCTCTATCGAAGGCACATTTGCTAATCCTAAAAGTGTAGAGTGAGCAACTCTATCTAATTGTCCTTTTATCGCTCTATCTATCTCTTTTTTCCGGTGGCCGTGGATATTTACCCAAAGAGATGAAACTCCGTCTAAAAACCACCTTCCTTTTACGTCTTTTAAATAACAACCTTTCGCCTCTTCGATAATCAAAGGCTCTTCTCTCTGCCAATCTCGCATCTGTGTAAAAGGATGCCACATATACTTTTTATCTAATCTGCATAATTTTTTATGCAGATAGGCTTTTGGTTTCTGATCTATTCTTTTAACTATCAAATCTAAATTTATGTTTTTCTTAACTATCTTTGCTAAATTTGCAATCCGGCCTCTTTTGACATTGACTGCCTCAACATACGGCAATTCACCTAAAACATCAATGTTGGCTAATTTTCTTATTATGTCTGGATTGGTCTTCTTTGAAATATCTCTTTTATCTCTAGTTGTCCTGTTAAAAATCACGCCTAAAATATTTATTCCAGCTTCCTCTGCTTGTCTTACGGTAAGTAGTGTATGGTTTATTGTGCCCAATCCATTTCGCGAGATAATTATCAAAGGCGCATTTAAATCTTTGATTAAATCAGCCACTAAATAATCCTTATATATAGGCACTGACAAGC
>JABMQK010000106.1 GCA_013203265.1 bacterium
CCAAAAGGGATAATAAAAAAGTTAGATTTACTAAGGCCGATTTATCAAAAAACCGCAGCATATGGTCATTTTGGCAGAACTGAACACGAGTTTAGTTGGGAAAGATTAGATAAGGTTGCGACTCTAAAAAAGAAAGCCAAATGAAGACATAACTTATGGAGCGAGGCGAACATAAGTTGCGTGTCTGAATTTGACCCCGCCCTTTTGGCGGGATACAATAGTTGATTATTGATATTTACAAATTTAAAAATTGATAACATTCTTTTAGATACCAAACGTAATTTCGCCAAAAGGGCGGGGTTTAATTCGCACAGTGGCTTATGTTTATTCGCTGTGCTCATAACATAAGCCACTGTGCTTATTAAAGAAAGCGAGAAAATAATGAAATACGATATCAAGAATATCAATTTAGCCAGGAAAGGTAAACTTCGTATCGAATGGGCGATGAATAATATGCCCGTTTTGAATTTAATTCGTAAACGTTTCGAAAAAGAAAAACCACTAAAGAACATTAGAGTTTCTTGTTGTCTGCATGTTACAACTGAAACGGCTGGTTTGATGTTAACCTTAAAATCAGCAGGGGCCAAGATCGCCCTTTGCGCATCAAATCCATTATCTACACAAGATGATGTAGCATCTTCTTTGGTAAAAGATTATGGCATACCGACATTTGCTATTAAAGGAGAGGATAATAAAACTTATTATAAGCATATTCTTTCGGCCTTAGAAAATAAGCCCGAGATAACAATGGATGATGGAGCTGATGTGGTTTCTACTTTACATAAGAAAGATTATGGTTTTATACCAATCGGCGGAACAGAGGAGACTACAACAGGCGTTATCCGTCTAAGAGCAATGGCAAGTGATGGTGTATTGCAATATCCTATCATAGCCGTGAATGATGCTCAGACAAAGTATATGTTTGATAATAGATATGGAACCGGTCAATCTACCATCGATGGGATTATTCGTGCGACGAATAAGCTTATCGCGGGCACAAATTTTGTAGTCTGTGGATATGGTTGGTGTGGTCGGGGTGTGGCCATGCGCGCAAAAGGAATGTCTGCAAATGTGATCGTCTGTGAGGTTGATCCTCTAAGGGCATTAGAAGCGACTATGGATGGATTTAGGGTTATGCCTTTATCAAAGGCAGCAAAAATCGGAGATATATTTTGTACTACCACAGGTGATGTTTCTGTAATTAGAAAAGAACACTTTTTGGTAATGAAAGATGGAGCGATACTCTCGAATTCAGGCCATTTCAATGTGGAGATAGATATTCCAGATTTAAAGAAATTAAGCACGAAAAGAAGAGTGATTAGAGAATTTATAGAAGAATTTACACTGAAGAACAAAAAACGTATCTATGTCTTAGGTGAGGGGCGCCTTATAAATTTAGCCGCAGCTGAAGGCCATCCCGCCCAGGTGATGGATATGAGTTTTGCAAATCAAGCATTTTCTGCAGAATACATCAGAAAACACCACGAAGATTTGGATAATGAAGTTTATCCAGTGCCTAAGGACATAGATGACAAGATAGCTCTTTTGAAATTAAAATCTATGAGCATAGGAATAGATAGATTAACTGAAAGGCAAAAAAAGTATTTATCGAGCTGGCAGGAAGGAACGTAGTATCTATAACATTATGAAGAAAATCGGAGTATTAACATCAGGCGGAGACGCACCCGGTATGAACGCGGCTATCCGTAGCGTTGTTCGTACGGCTTTGGCTAAAGATCTCCAAGTAGTTGGAATATTTAGAGGATATTCTGGTTTAATTGCAGGAGATTTTAAGCCTTTTAATCATCGTTCTGTCTCAAATATTATAACTCGCGGCGGAACAATTTTAAAAACTTCACGCAGTGATGAATTTATGACGAAGGAAGGCCAAAAGAAGGCTGTCGAGGTAATTAAAGACAACAAGATCGACGGATTGATAGTTATCGGAGGGGATGGTAGCTATAGAGGTGCGTTAGCTTTATCTGAAGAGTGGAGGATTCCTTGTATCGGCGTTCCCGGGACCATTGATAATGATTTAAATGGAACAGATTATACAATTGGTTCAGACACAGCTTTAAATACAGCTTTAGGGGCGATAGACAAAATAAGAGATACAGTTACATCTTTAGAGAGGATATTTGTTGTGGAGGTAATGGGCAGACTTTCTGGCTA
>JABMQK010000107.1 GCA_013203265.1 bacterium
AAACGAAGTCGCCGAATATTTTTCGGGCTCTCTTTCTTTGTAATAACTCTTCTTCCGACCCTTACGCCTTTAGGTATTACTTGGATTGTGGCTGAGCGTTATGTTTATCTCGGCGCTATCGGGATTTTTATAGTAGTTGTTCTAGGCATAAAGAGATTAAGCGAGATTAGATATCTAAAAATTGCAATTAGGATTCTTTTTTCCTTAATTATTATGGCACTTTTAACCAGAACGGTTATTAGAAATATAGATTGGAAAAACGAAGATAATTTATGGATAGCTACCGCCAGGACTTCACCCAGCAGTCCCAATACCCATAATAATTTAGGTGATGTTTATTCTCGTCGCGGAGAATGGGAGAAAGCGGTTTATGAATTTAAGAAGGCGATAGAGATAAAACCAGGCTATGCTGATGCTTATCATAACCTAGCCCATACCTACTATCTTATGGGGAAATTAACAGAGGCAATTGAAAGTTATCAAAATGCTATTCATTTTAATCCAAATCTTTGGCAGTCATATCAAAATTTAGCTGGAATATACTTTGAGCTGAAGAATATCAATTTGGCTATGGAATATTTTAAGAAAGCAATTGAGGTAAATCCAACAAATTCTCAACTGCGTACTAATTTGGGAATAGCCTATCTCATGTTGGATAGGAAATTAGAGGCAAGAGAAGAATTCGAAAAATCTCTTCAACTCGACCCCAATAATAAAAGAACAAGACAGCTCTTGCACCTTTTGCCTTAGAAGGCCAATTTTTGAACCAGGACATCAAATACGCCTCAGTAATAACTTTTCTGATCACTTTCTAATATTACCTCCAAATCTATTGAAAATTTTGGCTATTTATGGTAGCATAAAAGGCTATTAACCTACTGGAAATACATTCTAGTGGTTGGGATTATAATTAATTTCCGAGATAAACCCCCACACCAATTGATAGAACGAGATGCTAAAAGGATAATTGGTGTGGGGGTTTAATTCGGACATATATTTTACGTCTGTGCCAAAGAAGCAATGGCGGAGACGTAAATTATGTCGTCATTAAAGGAGGTTACTATGTGGACTAAGGGTGATCTACAAAAATTAATAAAAGAAAAATTAAGCGGATATAAATTTATAGTCGTTTCGAATCGGCAGCCGTATGTGCACGTGATGAAAAAAGGTAAGATTGAATGTCAGCGTGGAGCAGGGGGTGTCATTACAGCATTGGATCCTATTATGCAGGCCTGTAATGGTTTATGGGTTGCTTATGGGAATGGAGATGCAGATCGCAGAGTAACAGATGCTGAGGGTAAAATAATGGTTCCTTCCGAAAACCCCAAATATACACTTAAGCGTGTTTGGCTGACAAAAGAAGAAGAGGATGGTCACTATTACGGTTTTTCCAATGAGGCACTTTGGCCTTTATGTCATATGGCCTTTCAAAGGCCTGTTTTTAAAAACAGCGATTGGGAGTATTATGTCCAGGTAAATAAAAAATTTGCAGAGGCTGTCTTAAAAGAAGTTGGTAAGAAAAAAGCCTTTATATGGATTCAGGATTATCACTTAGCGCTTTTACCAAAGATTTTAAAAGAAGCAGCTGGCAAGAGATTGATTATCGCGCATTTTTGGCATATTCCTTGGCCGAATTTCGAAACCTTTCGCATCTGTCCTCAGAAACACGATATCCTTGAGGGTTTATTATCTAATGATATTTTGGGTTTTCATATTCGTCACCATCGCGATAATTTTATTGATGCTGTTGATCGTGAATTAGAAAGCAAGATTGATAAAGAAAGGTTTTCTGTTATTCGCTCAGGCCACGAAACCCTCATTAGGCCCCATCCCATAAGTGTAGATTTTGAAGGCATAAGTGAAACTTCTCATTCTCCGGCTGTAAACGCAGCCGTAGAGATATTGAGAGAGGAGTTTCCCCTTAAAGGCAAAAGAGTAATTTTAGGATTAGACCGTATTGATTATACAAAGGGAATTCCTGAACGACTTCTCGCAGTAGATCGGTTACTAGAAAAATATCCTAAATTTAAAGAAAAGATAGTATTTTTACAGATGGGCGAGATTAGCCGTATACATATCGGTAAGTATAAAGCGCTTAACGATGAGATTAACCGAGTTGTTGAGGAGATAAATTGGAAGCATTCTACCGATGACTGGGATCCGGTTATTATGGTGCGCAGGCACTTATCTTTTCATGAGTTGTTAGCTTTTTACCGTTTAGGTGATTTATGTGTAGTTAGTTCTTTACATGATGGCATGAATTTGGTGGCAAAGGAGTTTGTATCATCTCGCTCAGATGGAGAAGGTATGCTTGTTTTAAGTCAGTTTACCGGCGCAGCACGTGAATTGACAGATGCTATTTTAATAAATCCATATGATAGAGAACAGTTTTGTGATGGTATATTTCAGGCTTTGAATTTGAGTGATGATGAGCGTCACAAACGAATGGAAAAGTTAAGGCAGATTGTGCAGCATAATAATATCTATCGTTGGGCAGGAAAAATTCTATCCGAACTCCTCAGGTTCGAATTTAAGGAATAAGTGAAATACCTTTTTAGTTATTGGAAAGACTTCTGTAAACAGCTCAGGAAAGCTGAGGTAATTTTTTTATTCTTTGATTACGATGGAACATTGACACCAATTGTTAAAAAGCCCGAGCTCGCTGTTCTTTCTCATAAAATGAAGTGCCTGCTAAAAAAACTTGCAAGTCAAAAGTGGGCCCAGATTACTGTCGTAAGCGGAAGGTCTCTAGAGGACGTAAAGAATGTTGTAGGGTTAAACAGAATTATCTATGCAGGAAACCATGGTCTAGAACTGGAAGGGTTAAAATTAAAATATACCAATAAAAAAGCCCTAAATATTAGAACGGATTTAAATGCGATATATAAAAGGTTGGTTGAAAATTTAAGCACTTACACTAAGCTCCTAATTGAGCATAAAGGTTTGACATTAAGTGTTCACTATCGACTTGAGAAAAACAAAAAAAGACTCAATAGGATTTTTAAGATTTTAAAGAATACAACCGATATTTATGTAAAACAGAAAAAGATAAGGCTTGCACGTGGCAAAAAGGTTGTTGAAATCAGGCCAAGGATTAACTGGAATAAAGGTAAGATCGTTTTGTGGTTGTTGGAATATTTTAAACAAAAGATATCTTTAAGAAATACACTCTCGATTTATTTAGGTGATGATACTACCGATGAAGACGCCTTTAATATTTTAAGAAAAAGAGGCGTCAGCATTTTTGTTGGTAGCCCCAAGAGGAAATCTTTAGCTAAATTTTATTTAAGAAATACAGAAGAAGTTGCAGATTTTCTGGAGAAGATTATTAATTACAGGCAACTATAGATAATAGTCAAGACAATAATAAAACTTGATAGATATCATATTTTATGTTAAATTTAAAACTTCAAATATTATAAAGATTTAAAAAAGGAGTAGTCGCATATGGATATTTTACATTTCAATGATAGCAATTTTGATTCTCAAATAAACAATTCAAAAGAGCTGGTATTGGTTGATTTTTGGGCAGATTGGTGTTTTCCTTGCAAGAGAATAGCACCCATCTTAGAGGAATTGTCGAAAGAATACGATGGAAGAGTTAAAATAGCTAAGCTTAATGTCGATGAAGGAAAAAACACAGCTACAAATTTCGGCATTATGTCCATCCCAACCTTAATGCTATTTAAAAATGGCAAGGTGGTTAAACAGGTTGTAGGTGTTGTTTCGAAGAAAGAATTAAAGTCAGCGATAGATAGCAACATTTAAAAGAAACAGGTTTTGCAATGGATGTGGTTAAAAAAATAAGAGAAAAGGCCAAGAAGGATTTAAGGACAATTGTCTTGCCTGAAGGCGAAGATGTTCGGGTAATTGAAGCGATAAAGATAATTGAATCTGAAGGTATCGCTAAATTAATAATTCTTAAAAAAGATGATTTAGCTGCTGCCAAGATAAAGGAATATTCTGATTTGTTTTTTTCAATGAGGCAACATAAAGGAATCTCTCAACAAGAGGCCTTTGAGACAATTTCCAATCCTTTATTTTACGCTGCGATGATGGTGAGGCAAGGTGAGGCGGATGGTTTTGTTGCGGGTGCTTTAAATACTACAGCCGATGTTGCTAGAGCAGCTTTTTATTGTTTGGGCCTAGATGAAAGATTTGCTGTAATCTCGAGCGCTTTTATTATGTCTATTCCTAATTGTCAATATGGAGAGAGAGGTGTTTTTCTATTTGCAGATTGTAGTGTAGTTCCAAATCCTTCCCCAAGACAGTTAGCTAATATCGCCGTCTGTACTTCAGAGTTAGCTAGAAAGTTACTTGATATTACGCCCAGAGTAGCTATGCTTAGTTATTCTACTAAAGATTCTGCTTCCGGAAGATTAGTAGATAAGATTAAAGAGGCTACAGCCTTAGCTAAGAAGATAGCACCAGATCTAATTATTGACGGAGAGATACAGGTTGATGCTGCCATTGTGCCAGAAGTTGCAATGATAAAAGATCCAGACGGAGAAATAGGAGGTAGTGCTAATATTTTAATTTTTCCTAATTTGGAATCAGGCAACATTTCTTATAAATTGGTTCAGAGGATTACTAATTGTAGGGCGATGGGCCCTATTTTACAAGGCCTTAATTTTCCTTGTAGTGATTTATCAAGGGGTTGCAGCGTAGATGATGTAGTTGATTGTGTTGCTGTAACCGCTATTCGTGCACAGAAAACATATGGGCAAAAAACTAATTAGAGAGAAAAAACAAAAAGAGCTAATGTTTCTTATATTAAATTGCGGCAGTTCTTCTGTTAAATATAGCCTATTTAGAGTTATATGGATTGATAAAGAAAAAGATTTTGTATTAATTACGAATGGAAAGATTGAATGCATTGGAGAGAAGGAATCCAGCATTAGAAATCATAGACAGGCAATGAAGAAGATTTTAGAAACCTTAAGTTTAAAGCACTATACTTATAGGAATATCGATGCCGTAGGCCATCGCGTTGTTCATGGCGGAGAATATTTTAGAAAGCCGACTTTAATTAATAGGGATGTAATTAATAAAATAAAGAATTGTTCAAAATTCGCCCCTTTACATAATCCAGCTAATTTAGCAGGGATTGAAGCATGTCAGGAGTTGCTATCTCGAATTCCTCAGGTGGCGGTTTTTGATACCGCATTTCATCAAACAATTCCACCGAGAGCATATCTTTACGCCATTCCTTACAAGTATTATAAAAAGTACAACTTAAGAAAGTTTGGTTTTCATGGAATGAGCCATCAATATGTAGCCAGGGAAGCAGCGAGGAAGTTAGGTAGATCACTTAGCAAATTAAAATTGATTACTTGTCATTTGGGTAATGGTTGTAGTATTTGCGCGGTAAAGAACGGCATCTCTGTGGATACGAGTATGGGTTTTACTCCCTTAGCTGGATTGGTCATGGGAACGCGTAGTGGAGATATAGATCCAGCTGCAGTCTTATATGTTATGCAAAGAGAAAAAATTGGACCGCTGGAGATGGAAGGAATATTAAATAAACAGAGTGGATTAAAAGGAGTTTCGGGTATAAGCAATGATATGCGCGTTATTGAAAAGGCGGCAAAAAAAGGAAATAAGAGAGCAAAAATTGCTTTAAGAATTTTTACTTATTGTATAAGAAAATATATCGGCTCATATATTGCAATTATGGGTGGTGTAGATGCAGTAATTTTTACTGCAGGCATTGGAGAGAATATAGAGATAAAAAAAATGATTTCATACGGTGGTTTACTCTCATTTCTTAAAAAATTAAATGTGAAATTCCTAGTTATACACACAAATGAAGAATTGATGATTGCCCACGAAGTTTACAGGATAGTCGCAGGCAGATAATAAGGGGAGCGAGACATGTTTCATATTTTTTGCAAATCAAAGATTCACGGATTGAAAATAACTAAAGCCGAGCTCTATTACGAAGGCAGTATTACTTTAGATGCTGCAATTCTTGATGAAGCCGGTATGATACCGGGAGAAAAAGTTGAGGTTCTGAATCTGAATAATGGTGCGAGGATTGAGACATATGTAATAAAAGCAAAAAAAGGATCTGGTATGGTGTGTTTAAACGGGCCTGCTGCACGTTCTGGTAATGTCGGGGATAAGATAATTGTTCTTTGCTATCGTTTATTAGACGATAAAGAGATCAAGAAAACAAAGATGAAAATTGTTAAGGTCGATGAAAGAAATAGAATTAAAAATACGTATTTACGGTGATAAAT
>JABMQK010000108.1 GCA_013203265.1 bacterium
GTATTAGGATATTTGATTATTGTGGAGGAAAAGATATAGATCTAGAGAAGGCTTTATCCAAAAAGATAGAAAAGAATAAAGGTAGGCCGTATAGACACGGTAAAGCATTTTAAATGAGATCCAGGCTTATACGGAGTGTAAGCGAACGTAAGCCTGGGGTCGAATTCACCCCGCCCTTTTGGGTGGTTTTACGCTTAGTTTAACGGTCCAAAAGAGCGGGGTTTAATTCGCAGACGCCTAGCACCGTATGGAATAGGGGTTACAACTTATGTCGTTTTACTCCATAAGTTGTCTGCTCATCAAAGGAGGCATAATGTTTAATTTAAAAGATTTAGGAGATATGTCTAAAATAGCTTCTCAGGCAAAGGAGTTACAGCAGGCACAACAGAAGATAGAAGAAGAGAAGATGCAGGTACTTTCAAAAATATCGCAACAATTAGATGAAGTTATAGTAGAGTTAAAAAAGAAGAATTAATTAAGTTATGGATACATTTCTAAAATTATTTGGTCTAAAACCAAATGAAATAAAAGAAGATGTTATTATTACCCCTTTTCTAAATTTAGAATACTTTAGAGAGGGAAAGAAAGGCAAGGTTAATAAAGGATTCCTTTTTGAAGTTTTAACTGAGAGATATTTTAGTGTAATAAAAGTTGGAGTAGGTAGTTCTTTCGTAGGGGATTCAGTCGTATATTTAAAAGATAGTCCATGTAAGAGACTTTATTTTATTGGTTCCTGCGGCGCATTAACAAATTTAAATATTGGAGAATTAGTTATTATTAATAAGGCATTAGCGTGGGAGAGTTTTAGTGAAATATTAGGACATAATCCTTCTCATCTCTTTATCAACGCGCAAAATTACTTATTGGAAAGTTTTTTAGAGTTAAATAGAGATATTAAAAAAGTAAATTTAGCAACTCTTGGTTCTTTAAGTCTACAAGAGAATGTTTTGCAGTTATTAAAAGAACAGGAAATCGATGTTGTAGATATGGAAGCTTCATCTTTTTTTTCTGCAACTAAATATTTTAAATTACCTTGTTTAGCCATTTTGTATGTTACTGATATTATTATAAAAAAACCATTTTTTAGAGACTTGTGTAAAAAAGAGAGAAAGATTATTAAAGAATCCCGCCAGAGAACAATTTCATTAATATGCGACTTTATCAGGAACAGAGCCGTCTAAGAGATGCGCAGAGAGCACTCCAGCGAACGAATTTTTGTTTTGGTCCTAACAAAAAACAAGAACTCCTCCGTTTAATCTATGAGATATCTAGAAGAGATAATATCTCCGCCCAGATTATATTAAAAAAAGCTTTAGAAGATAATAGTTTTCAGAGTACAAAGCATGTTTTTGCTTATTTAAAAGATTATTTTTTAAAGAAAAGATTTCCGGAAACATATGAGTATAAGAAAAATTTCGATGTTTACCTTCCCAAAATAAATCTTAATAGTAGATATGCTGTTTTAAAGAAAGAACAAGGTGTATATTCACCTAAGGCAATATTTATTGAAAGAGAGATAAAAGATTATGGTTTAACAAAATCAATACTGACAAAATTTCCCCATGCCCAGCGCATTTTAATAAGCTGTCTTAAAGACCACATAAAATCTAATCAAAGTAGCTCGCCGATAAGTAATTACAATTTGAGAACAAGGAATCTTTTTTTAATAAATGAGAGGTTTGATTTTATTAAACCCTGTCCCTGTTCACAAGGTGTTTTGGGTTGTGGATATTATATATTGAACTTAGGATTTGGTTGTATTTATGAGTGTAGCTATTGTTTTTTGCAAAGCTATACAAATGTTAATGGCATAATTCTGCCTGTCAATGTAGAAAATTTTCTAAACAGATTAGAGCTATTTATAAAGGATAAACGAGGTCCATTAAGGATTGGTACGGGAGAATTTACTGATTCATTAGCGTTGGATGATATAACAGCTTATTCTTGTCTTCTAATAGATTTATTTTCCCGATTTAAAAATGCTACTCTGGAATTGAAGACAAAGAGCAATAAAATAAAACATATTTTGAAATTAAAACACAATAGAAGGACGGTTGTCGCTTGGTCATTAAACCCCCAACAGATTATTGATAATGATGAATGGCGGACCAGTGATTTAAATGAGAGATTAGAAGCTGCTAGGGAGTGTTGCCAAGCAGGTTATTTAGTTGCTTTTCATTTTGATCCGATAATTTATTCTACAAATTGGGAAAAATTATACAGAGGGCTTATTGATAATTTGTTTAAAAAGATTAACCCAAAGGATATTGCATGGATTAGCTTGGGGACCTTTCGATTTATGCCTCAGTTAAAGACAATAATTGAACAGCGCTTTCCGCAAAGCAAAATTCTAGATAAGGAGCTAATACTTGGTTTTGATAGGAAATTGAGATATTCTTTGTTTCAGAGGGTTCGCATATACAAAAAGATGCTTTCTTGGATAAGGCGCTATTCTGGTTCAGTGTTGGTATATTTATGTATGGAACCGAAAGGAGTCTGGAAGGAGGTTCTGGGCAGAACTAAATTTTAGTTAGCATATGGTTTGGGTAGATATTGTTAGGTTAATGACCCCTTTTCCTTGACAAAGATTACCTTTTTGTTATTATGTGTGTCAAAGCTGATAATTTTAAGCGAGGTCATGACTTACGGAAATCCAGAGGATGACGTAAGTCATTTATCCGAGCTTATCCCCACACCAAAGATTTTTTGGTATGGGGGCTTCCCTCATCCGTCCGCCACTACTACAATGGCGGACTCTGCGGGATCTCCCGCCGTCGCTTGTGCTTTGGCGGGATCCCGCCAAAGTGAAACGGAAGCGGGACCGCCGAAGTGAAACAAAGGCGGGAAAATTCCCCCCGATGTATCGTCGGGGTCATTAAAGTCAAATGA
>JABMQK010000109.1 GCA_013203265.1 bacterium
GGATTATTGCTGTATTCTTTCTTCTCGTCAAAAGAACCCTTAAATAACCTAACTACCTTACCATCTAAAATATCAACTGCGGGAATAATATTCATTTTACAATTTTGTAAAGTTTTCCAGTATCTTTAGACCAATCGCTTGGCTTTTTTCTGGGTGAAATTGAATTCCGAATACATTATCCCTAGCGACAACTGAAGCATAATTCTTTATATAATTAGTCTCTCCAATAACAACACTCTTTTTTCTTGGCTGCACATAATAAGAGTGGCAAAAATATACAAAAGAACCATTATTTATTCCTCTAAATAAGGGATTCTTTTTTATAATCTTAAGCTGATTCCAACCAATATGAGGAATCTTAACATTGCCCCTGAATCTTACTGCATTTCCTTTAATTATTCCTAGCCCTTTAATTTTGGGTGACTCTTGGCTGGACTCAAATAACAACTGCAATCCCAAACAAATACCCATAAATGGCCTTTTTATCTGGACATATTCTTTTATCGCTTTTGTCATTCTAGACCTATTTAGAATATTCATCGCATCTGCGAATGCACCTACTCCAGGCAATACACAAGATGCCATTTTTTTTAATTCGTCTGGAGACGATATAATCTTTGCTTTTTTGCCAAGAGACAAAAACGCATTAAGCACACTGTGCAAATTCCCCATTCCGTAGTCGATTATTCCAATCATTAATCTATTATACCTTTGGTGGAAGGAATACCTTTTCTACGAGGATCTATTTGAGTAGCTTGATCTAAAGCTTTACCAAACGCTTTAAATACTGGCTCTAGATTGGTGTGCAAATCAAGATTGGTACCACTAATCTTGATATTCAGATTCATTCCCAATCGTTTTGCAAAAGATTCAAAAAAATGATTAGCATATTCAAAGGAATAGCCATCAGCATTCTTATATAGTCTTTTAGCAAGCTTGTCCTTTCTTTTGATCCCATTGAAAAACCCTCTGCCGCTTATATCCACTAGTGCTACAGCTTCCACATCTTCCATGGGCCAAGAAGCCTCACCAGACCTTTTAATGCCTTTTTTATCTCCTAATGTTTTCTTAAAAGCATCACCCAAAACTATACCAATATCTTCATTTGTATGGTGTATATCTATTTTTAAATCACCCTTGGCAGCAATATCTAAATCAAATAATCCATGAAAAGCAAACAACTCAAGCATATGATCTAAAAGACCAATGGAAGTATTAATTTTTGATTTTCCAATACCATCAATATTTAATTTAATAGTTATATCTGTTTCTTTAGTTTTTCTTTTTATAGTTGCAATTCTTTTTCCCATGAAAGATTTTCCTTTCTATTGAAATCTTGCTTTTACAGATTCCCAGTGCTTATTTAAACCTTCAATGTTGCAGATTTTTTCTATCACACCTTTTACATTCTCTAGTGACTTTTTGTTGTATGAAATAAAATGTGTGCTACGTATAAAATCCAAGACTGAAAGCCCGGAAAAAAATCTTGCCGTTCCTGCAGTGGGCAAGACGTGGCTGGGACCAGCAACATAGTCTCCTACCGCTGTTGGGCTATATGGGCCAAGAAAAACAACCCCGGTGTTCTTTATACCTTTAAGCAATTTAGTTGGATTCCTTACCAAAAGCTCTGTATGTTCTGGGGCTATCTGGTTATTAATCTCTACCGCTTCTTTAATATTCTTTACGAGAATGATACATCCATTATTTTTTTCAGGAATCTGAGTCTTAACAAATTTAGCCAATTTCTTTGAAGGCGTAATTAATATAGCCTGTCCACCTAAATGCTCTTTCTGAGCAAGTAAATCACTCACTACAAACTTCTGATCAGTAAATCTATTAGCGATAATAACTAATTCTGTTGGCCCCGCTAACATATCTATGTCCACAAAACCAAATACTTGTCGCTTTGCCTCCGAAACATAAGCATTTCCCGGTCCAACAATCTTATCTACTTTGGGTATCGTCTTTGTACCGAATGCCAAAGCTGCAATAGCCTGCGCACCACCAACCTTATAAATCTCATTTGCTTTTAAAAGGCTTGCAACCGCTAAAATATAAGGATTGATATTACCTTCTTGATCCGGAGGACTAACAAGCACTATATTTTTCACTCCAGCTAGTTTTGCGGGCAAAACAGTCATATATACACAAGAAACCAACGGCGCTGTTCCAGCAGGTATATAAATACCTACTCTATCTATGGGATCGAATTTCTCACCCAAAACAGCCCCATCGCTATCCTTAATTTTCCAATTGCGTCTTAGTTGTCTCTTGTAAAAACGATTTATATTTTCAATTACAATTTTAAGGACGGATATAAAATCCGAAGGGATATTTTGAAAAGCAGCACTTATTTCTCCCTCTGTAACTTTAAACTGCCTGGGTTTGAGTCTTGCCCTATCGAATTGCCTGGTATACTTTGTTATGGCATCATCACCACTTAATCTTACGTCCTCAATAATTTTATAGACAGTATCTTTTATCCGCTTCTTTTGATTAAAAAAACGAAAAGTTAACCTTTCCAATTCTTTACTCGTTGGTTTTACTATTTTCATTTGGATAATTCCTTTTTGATAATTTTCTGAGCTTCTTTCATAATTTGATTTGTCTTTCCTTTATCTTTTATGCCGCCTTGGGCAAAATCCGGTCTTCCTCCTCCAGAACCGCCAAACGGTCTTAGTATCTGTCCCAGAATGTCTGAGGCAGAAACTTTATCTTTTAAATCTTTGCTTACCCTACAAATAAACAATCCTCTATCGGAAGCTAAAAATACGACAGATTTTTTTAATAATTTATTAATCACCAAATCGGATGCTCTTCTTAAAACATTTACTTCTAAACTTTTGAATTGATGCACAAAGTAGCTTTTACCCTTTATAACCTTTTTTGAATCTTTGATAATATCTGTAATTTGTAAGCTGATATTTTTTTCAGTCAATGACCCAACTTCTTTATCAAGTTTCCTATTTTTATCTACTAAAGACTCAATCTCTCTTGAAACTCCTTCCGTTGTACTTTTAAGCATCACGGACAAATTCTTTATGTTCTGAAAGTTATTTCTTAGTTTCTCATATGCCAACTCCCCAGTATAGACTTGAATTCTACGAAGACCACTACCAATAGAACTCTCACTATATATTAATACTGTTCCGATATTTCCTGTATAGTCAAGATGTGTACCACCACAAAATTCCTTTGAGTAGTCTCCTATTGAAACCACACGAACTTGTTCACCATACTTTTCACCGAATAAAGCAATGGCACCGCTCTCTAAAGCCCTATCTTTCTGTATAATCTCAACACCAACTTTATTATTAGCGCGTATTTTTTCATTAATCAAATCCTGAATCTTGTTTAACTCTTCCTCTTTTAAATCCTTAAAGTGGGTAAAATCAAAACGAAAATAATCTGGCTCGACTAAAGAACCTGCCTGCTGCACATGCTGGCCTAAAACTTTTCTTAAAGCCGCATGAAGTAAGTGTGTAGAGGTGTGGCTTCTTCTTATGGCTTGTCTTCTCTGGCAATCTACTTTAGCAATAACGCTATCTTGAATCTTAAACTCACCATTCTTAACCTTAACAATATGCACAATTGAACCATCTATCTGTTTTGCATCTAAAACATCTACAGATGACTTTTTGTCGACAGAAGTAATCTTTCCCGTATCCCCAATCTGGCCACCTGACTCTCCGTAAAATGTTGTCTTATCTAAAACCACCCAGGCCTCGTCACCTTCTTTAATCCTATCGATATTTTGTTTCGCTTTTATAATTTGGGTAATCTGGGCCTCTTGCTGAGTCGTCTCATAGCCTACAAATTGTGTCGGTAAAAAATCGAGTATGTCTTTTGAAAATATATCAGCTGCTATATTACTAGCCAAGCGAGCTTTCTGTCTTTGCATTGCCATCTCCTGATTAAAACCTGCTAAATCTAACTCTAAATTATTATCCTTTGCAAAAACTTCTGTCAACTCCAAAGGAAACCCATAAGTATCATAAAGCTTAAATATTGTCTGGCCAGGAATTTTATTGATGTTCTGTGATTTAAGCTCTGTTATTATCCCTTGTAGAAAACCTGCCCCTTCCTTAATATTGCTCATAAATCTCTCTTCTTCAGAAATAATAATACTGGCGATATTTTCTCTTTTTTCTGTGAGCTCAGGATATGGCTCGTTCATCAAATTGCAAATTTTTGCTACCAACTTATACAAAAATGGTTTTTTAAATTCTAATTCCTGTGCTAACCAACTAGCTCTACGAATAAGCTTTCTTATTACATATCCCCTGCCTTCATTAGAAGGCAAAACTCCATCTCCAATTGCAAAAACCACAGCCCTTATGTGATCGGCGATACAATTAATCTTTTTAACGGACTCCATGGATTTTATACCTAAAATCTTTCTTATTTCGTCTACAATTGGCTTAAAGATATCTATTTCAAAATTAGTTTTCACACCCTGTATACAAGAAGCCATTCTTTCCAAACCCATCCCCGTATCGATATTTTTTTTAGGTAATGGTTCCAACTTGCCGCCTTCTTTACGATTAAATTGTGTAAATACCAGATTCCAAATCTCTACAAACCTTCCACAATCACAACTTGGTGAGCAGTTTTCTTTTCCACAACCTGTATCCTCACCCCAATCAAAAAATATCTCAGAACATGGACCACATAATCCATTCGGACCATCTTTAATTGCATTTGCCGGCCAAAAATTCTCCTTTTGACCAAATTTATAAATTTTATCCTCGGGAATTCCTATCTCTTCCAACCAAATATTATAAGACTCATTATCCTCTTCGTATACAGAAACCCACAATCTTTCAGGGCCTATGTTTAAATCTTTAGTTAAAAACTCCCATGCCCAAGCAATAGCTTCCTTTTTAAAATAGTCTCCAAAGGAAAAATTACCTAACATCTCAAAGAAAGTATGGTGCGATGGTGTATGGCCAACCTTTTCCAAATCCCCTGTTCTTAAACACTTTTGAGATGTTGCAACCCTACTAAAATTTGTTATTTTTCCTAAGAACTGCTCCTTAAATTGATTCATGCCCGCAGAAGTAAACAAAACCGAAGGATCATTCTTTGGCATCAAAGAGTCGCTCGAAATAATAGCGTGGTCTTTAGACTTAAAAAAATCTAAAAATCTCTTTCTTAATTGGTTTGTAGTCATCATAACTCACTTAAGACATCGAATACTATATCTTTAGAAAATCCCTTTCTTAAAAAGAATGCCCAAAGCCTATTCTTTATTTTATTCTTATCCAGATTAGAAAGTTTCTTCAACTTTTGTTTAAGCAGGTTTCTTACCACCTCTTCTTCTTTCTGTGGTAAATTAAACTCACTAATTACTTGTTCGATTATCTTTTTATCTATCCCTTTGATCTTTAATTCAAAACTTAAACGATTCAATCCCAGGGGTTTTTTTATGCGAGACTCTACCCAAAGACGGGCAAAGGCCAAATCATCGACTAAGCCTATCTTAGAAATATATGCTATGGCCTTATCAATAATTTCTTTTTCAAATCCTTTTCTCTTCAGACGGCTGCGTAATTCATATTCGCTACGCGGCCGAAACTTAATCAGATTAAAACAAGCTTTCTTTGCGCTACTTAAATCTTTTTTACTCGCTATCACTTGTTATCTATTATTGTTACTATGATTTTTTCTTTCGAGCAGTATCAGCTGCAAGGCTCTCCCATATCTTTTTTTCTATTGAATTTACTAATTTAGGATTCTCTCTTAAGAAATTCCTTACGGCTTCTCTACCTTGACCTAATCTTTCAGTTTCAAATGAAAACCACGTACCACTCTGCTGAACCACGCCTTTAGTTACAGCTATATCTATGAGACTGCCTATTCGCGAAAGCCCCTCATCATGTAAAATCTCAAATTCTGCGTCTTTAAATGGCGGTGCAACTTTATTTTTTACAACTCTTGCCCTAATCTTACTACCGATAATTTGATCTCCGGATTTTAAACTAGCGATTCTACGTAAATCTATTCTTACTGAGGCATAAAATTTCAACGCTCTACCACCAGTCGTAGTCTCAGGATTACCAAACATAACTCCTATCTTCATTCGAATTTGATTAATAAATATCACACAAGTCATAGATTTACTAATTGCGCCTGTAAGTTTTCTCATCGCCTGAGACATAAGCCGCGCCTGAAGGCCCATATGACTATCACCCATATCTCCCTCAATTTCTGCTCGCGGCGTAAGCGCAGCTACCGAATCTATTACAATCAAATCAACAGCATTTGAACGCACTAACGTCTCAGCAATCTCTAAAGCCTGCTCACCTGTATCAGGCTGAGAAATAAGCATCTCTTCTAAATTCAATTTCATCTTTTCTGCATAGACAGCATCAAAAGCATGCTCTGCATCAATAAATGCCGCTACTCCACCTTTATCCTGAGCTTGTTTAATAATGCTTAAAGTTAGTGTAGTTTTACCCGATGCCTCTGGACCAAAAATCTCAACAACTCTGCCACGAGGAACTCCACCTATTCCTAAGGCGATATCGAGCGCGATTGCTCCTGTAGGTATCGACGCTACATTTACCTTTGCCTCTCCACCAAGCTTCATTATTGAACCCTTTCCAAATTGTTTTTCAATTTGAGACAGGGCTAATTCTAAAGTTTTTTTACGATTGGAAAGGTCATCTTTACCTTTAATTTCCTTTTGCGTACTCATTATTGCCTCCTATTTTAAAAATGCTGACAAGTGTTTAGTTTTAACGAATCTTACTTCTTGATCTTTTGCTTTTTCCTATATTGCTATTTTCTAATCGAGTTGAAACATTTCCAGATACTAAAATTACAAAATCTCTAACCCTACGCAAGTAACAATTTTAAATTTCTCATCACCTCTCTTAATCTTCAGATAAACTCTAAAAAAACTGTAAAAACCACCAAAATACAAAGTGAGTTTTTATTTATTATTCTATTTATAGACTAAATAGTTAGAAAGTGATTATACAATAAGTAAATCCCATAGTCAATAATAAAACAATAAGGATTTTTAATTTGAATTCTCATGTTTTTTACATTTCTATGGTAAAAAAACAAAAATATCTTCATAATTTTCCAAAAGTATCATTATAACAATGACTTTCACCCTTAAAAAAAGTTGCTCTACCCCTTGAAATTTCCACAAAAATATGTTATGGTTTAATTAGAAAGCGCTCTTTTAAAAGATCTAAAAGGTAAACTACCCCAAAAGGGGTCCTGAGAAACCTCAGGAATCGAAAGATTAGGGCACAAAGTCGCGAGCCTAACTCTTTGTAGCACAAGAAGATAAGGTTGTCGGACTGCCGTAATCCCCAAACGTGAAAAATCCGGGATTTCGTCAATTTATAAACCCATTCTTTCAGGATGGGTTTTTTTGTTGACAGCTAACCTCCCGGAAACAAAAAGGAGGTAGCAAATGAAACAAATTAAAAAAAC
>JABMQK010000005.1 GCA_013203265.1 bacterium
GAAAAAATAGTAAAAAATCCCCGTTTTATCGAATGTCACCGCTTAAGCCCTTTTCCTTATCGCTCGCTAGATATTGGCGTAGTCTTAGACGTAATGATCCATGATATCGACATAATCCTGGGACTGATTAAGTCTGAACTAAAGACGGTGGAAGCTATAGGTGTACCCGTTCTTACGCCTTTCGAAGATATAGCTAACGTGCGTCTTACCTTCGAAAATGGCTGTGTGTGTAATCTTACGGCGAGCCGTGTCTCTGAGGAATCAATGAGAAAAATCCGAATATTCCTCTCAGATACCTATATATCCCTAGATTATGGCAGTCAAGAAGCCTCTTTATATAGAAAAGAAGGTGAACAAATAATAAAAGAATCGCTCCCTATAGAAAAAGAAGAACCCCTTAAGAGAGAGATAGAGTCTTTTATAGATTGCGTAAAAAACAATAAACAGCCTCTCGTATCCGGAAAAGAAGCATATCAGGCGCTCCATCTCTCAGATCAAATACTCAAGAAAATATGGGGCAAAAAGAAAATATTTATAGTTGCAGGAGAAGTCTCTGGTGATATACATGCGGCAAGTCTTATCAAACAACTAAAAGCAATGAATCCTTCGTTAAGTTTTATGGGTCTCGGTGGTAAGCATATGCAAGAAGAGGGAGTAGAACTATTTTTTGATCTCACTAAGCTTGCAGTCGTAGGTTTTACAGAAGTTTTAAGAAATATATTTCTTTTTAGAAAAATATTTTATGACTTTATAAATAAGGCCGAACAAGAAAAGCCTGACGCCATTATACTGGTGGATAATCCGGGATTTAATCTAAGGCTTGCGAAAGAATTCAAAAAAAGAGGTTTTAAAATAATCTACTATATCTCTCCTCAAATCTGGGCCTGGGGAGAAAAACGTATAGATGCCATAAAAGAAACTGTCGATAAAATGATCGTATTATTTGATTTTGAAAAAGATATCTATCAAAAAAAAGGCATTGGCGTAGAGTTTGTAGGCCATCCTTTATTGGACCGCGCAAATCAAACCTTAACAAAGGATGATTTTTTTAAAGCCCTTTCTATTAAAAATAAAAATCCTATCATAAGTTTACTTCCCGGCTCGCGAAATAATGAGGTAAAGAAAATACTGCCTATAATGCTTAAGTCAGCTGAATTAATATATAAAGAATTTCCGCAAGCTCAGTTTCTAATCTTGAGTTCTTCAAACGTTGATACAAAAGCATATCATAGCTTAATGAAAAAATCATTTCTGCCTATTAAAATTACAGATCAACAACACTACAACGCTATTGCAAACTCTAATCTAGCTCTAGTCGCATCAGGCACAGCTACATTAGAAGCTGCTATATTTAAAATACCTATGATAATCGTTTATAAGGTAACTTTTCTTACTTGGGCCTATGCAAAGAGCCTAATTAAAATACCCTATATCGGATTGGTAAATGTAGTGGCTAGAAAACAGATTGTTCCAGAATTTATACAATTTAGGGCAAGACCTAAATTAATCTCTAAAGAAGCTATAGAACTGCTGAAGAACAGAGAAAAATATGATAATCTCCAAAAAGAACTCTCCCAAATAAAAACGCACCTGGGTTCTCCAGGCGCATCAAGGCGCGCAGCGCAAACAATCTTAAATCTAATTTAAATCTTTAGTAAATCTCTTCTATTGTCTTCCCTTTACCCCGTTAGAGAAAGCCACTCCGACGGTACCGTCGAAGTGGTCATTACCGATTGAAGCTGACGGTGGTTTTCAGCTTGAGGCTAATCCGCCCCTCTGGAAGAAATGCCACCATCGGCGCAGCCCGTTAGAGAACACAGTTCTCTAACGGGGTTTACTCTTCTTGCTTATAAGAAGTCCTCTGTTTGTCTGTTCCAAGCATACTTTCTGAACCGGAAATAATATGAGGGGTCAGGAAGATAACCAATTCTGTCTTAGTAATTGTATCCTCCGTTCTTCTAAAAAAAGCTCCTAAAAAAGGTATTTCGCCAAGTAAAGGAAGTTTATATTTATTATAAGTCCTCTCATTCTTCATCAATCCGCCCATAACAATAGTTACACCGTCTTTCACAAGAACCGAACTCTCTGCCTCTGTTGTCTCTACTATCGGAATTACGGTTCCATCCTGCTTTGTAAATTCCCTATTTGCAGAACTAACTTCGGGCCTAATCTTCATCAAAATAAAACCATCTTTACTTATAATAGGAGTAACATATAATTTTACTCCAACATCAACAAAATTAACATTTTCAGCTATCGTCTGGGTGGTATCACCCTGAACTACTGTATTGCTTACATAAACTTCCTTTGACCCCACTAAAATCTTTGCTTCTTGTCCATTTGTAGCTGTAATCCGTGGAGTGGAAAGAGTCTTTACATCTCCAAATATCTTAAGCATATCCATTATTACCCTAAAATCCTCTGTAGATGTAGGCACCTGTGAACCACCAACTACTTGAGCACCTGAAGTATTTAAAGAACGACTTATATTAAATGCCGTTAAATTAAGTTGCTTACTTGCAATAAACTTCCAATCAATGCCCATTCTATATGTGTCTGTTAAAGTAACCTTGATAATTTTAGCCTCAATTAGTACTTGCATAGTCTTTTCATCAAAAGCCTCTACTATCTGTCCTATCTGAACTATTTTAGAAGGATAATCTGTAACAATAATTTTATTTGTGCGTTCATCAACTTTAAGAATTCCTACATCTTTGGTTAAAACCCCTTGGAGTTGTTCCTTTAATTTATCTGATTCTGCATAATTCAGTTCAAATACCTTAGTCTCTAACTCAAAATATACATCAGTTTCCATAATAATCTTCTCCATCTCCGCTACTCTCTCAGGCACATCTAATATGATAAGCGTATTTGAACTTTCGTCTACAACCACTTTTCCTAAAGGGCTCTTTATCTGATTGAGCGCAATACTGATATTCTTTGCATCTGTGTATTTAAGTTTCTTAATGCTCAGTATTTTTCTATCACCATATTTTTCTCCGTAAGCTAACTCATAATCACGCGCATTCATAACCTTTATTATATCGCCCTTCCTCTCATAGGCTAGACCATTAGCTGCAATAATAATTTCAAATGCATCCCAAACATCCACATCTTTTAAAAACATAGAAACCCTACCGGTGACATTCTTACCCGTTATGATATTTAGATTTCCCCGATTAGCTAAAAGTTTTAATACATCCACTATATCCATTCCCTTTATATCTAAAGATATCTTCTTTAAATCTTTGGATTCAACAGTTGAATTATCCCTACCGACATCTTTCTGTTCTTCTTTGACATCGGCAATAATCTTAACTGTCTGTTCCTTAAAAATATTACTCACATCCTCTACCTCTTCATCTATATATTCTATTTTTTCATCTAAGCTCACAACCTCTTCCTGTGCCAAGCCATAACTTTTACTTATCGACATTAACACAACTAATAGAAAAACAAAAAACAAATTTCTGATTATGTTTGGCATTTTTACCACCTTTTTAGTATTCAAGATTATTCAAAAAAATATTTTTAAACTTCTAAATATATAAAAGGTGTGGGACAAATTCAGCCACCCCGCCTCTTGCATTCTGCAAGAATGCGGCGGGGGGATTCATCTGACTATAAAAACAAACTTATCCTCTCGCCTTTATATTCTAATATGACACTCTCGGAATGAATTCCCTCTACTTTTACCTCTCCTAAATAATCTCCTACATAGAGAAAATAGGTCTTCTTCAATTTTTTATCCTCTATAATTACTTGAAGCTTTTCTCCTGATACGATACCTAAAAGATGCAAATTCTTAATTAACTCCTTAAAGGTTAATCCTGCGGGAATAACCTTCTTATATTTAGGTTTTAAAGGTCCTGATTGAAAAAGATCGCGCTTAGAAATTTCTTGTTGATAATAAGAATAAGGTTTTATTTCTTTTTCTTTTAAAGAAATTGTTTTCAATTTGGTCTCTAAAGAAGTTATAGGTCTATAAATATTTGAAGCGCTAAAATATAAGTCAAATATAAATAAACCTGACACTATCAGAATAACTACTAATATTAATCTATTTATTAAAATAAAATTCACTGATCCAATATTAGTAAACCCCGTTAGAGAACTTTGTTCTCTAACGGTTTGCGCTGACGGTGACTTTAGACCACCGTCAGCTTTAATCGGTAATGACCACCGATTAACCCCGTTAGAAAAGAAAACTCTTCTAACGGGGTTAAAATCGGTGGTTTTCTCTAACGGGGTAAATACAATCTTTTTTAAGTTTAGAAATTTCGGAAACTATTTGCGGAGGGTAATGATAGGCCTATTGCTCTCTAAACAAAAAATAATATACTCTCATTTATAATATTTGTCAATAATTTATATCTATTCGGATAAAAACTATTTCTCTCTTTTAGACCAAGGAATCTTTTTAGATAGGAATTTTTCTCTGGGAATATTTTGTGGAACTTTAGGTGATGATCTTCACTTTCCTTGCTGCAATCTTCAATCTTCTAGAAACAAACAATCCAATAGCTTTAGGATAAAGCTTATGTTCAGCCTTATGAATACGCTCTTCTAAAGACTCTAAAGTGTCTTTTTCTTTAATCAGCACGGCTTCTTGGAGAATAATAGGTCCATGGTCCATATCTTTATCAACAAAGTGTACGGTAATGCCCGTTACTTTAACTCCGTAATCAAATGCGTCCTTGAAACCGTGTGCCCCTTTAAAAGACGGAAGTAAAGCGGGATGAATATTTAAAATTCTATTTTTATAGTTATTTAAAAGGGCTGGTCCGACGATTTGCATAAAACCCGCCAACACTAAAAGTTCAATCTTTTCTTTCCTTAAATGGCGTATTATTTCTTTCTCAAATTCGCTCTTTGAATTAAAGTTGCCGCGCTCGACTATGATATTCTTTATCCTGGCCTTTTTAGCTCTTATTAATGCGTATGCCTTTGGATTATCGCATACAACCAAAGCGATTTTAACTTTCTTTAACTTCTTATTTTTTACGGCATTGATGATTGCCTGTAAGTTTGTACCTCGACCAGAACAGAATACAGCAATCCTCATAATACTGCGCTCCTTTTTTAATAAGTAGACAACTTACGGAAGCTTGAAAAGCGACGTAAGTTGTAGTCCCGACGACGGTCGGGACGTCTACGAATTAACCCCCCACCACTTTTGTATTTAGAGTAACCAAAAGGAAAAGTGGTGGAGGGTCAGATTCGACCTACAGACTTACGTTCGCTTATGCTCCGTAAGTCTGGGTCTCATTTGACCTTTCCTTTATCACTTTAGTCGGACAAACCTTAACACACTCAAGACAACCATTGCATTTAGAATAATCTATCTTCGCCAGATTATTAACTACTGTTATCGCTCCATTAGGACAAACCTTCTCACACTTCTTGCAGGCAATACAACCCACACCACAAACCTTCATAATAACTTTACCCAAATCTTGCGAAGTACAAGCAATATAAATCTTGCTTTTTACGGGAACTAATGTAAATAATTTTTTAGGACAAACATTGACACAATTCCCACAAGCTGTACACTTGGTTTCATCAATTACAGGCAGGCCGCTTTCTTTATCCATGCTAATCGCCCCAAAAGGACACGCTGCTACACAAGTGTCAAAACCAAGACAACCCCAATCACAATCTTTCTGGCCTCCTAAAACTAAGCTTGCCGCTATGCAATCTTGCATCCCTTGGTAGATAAATTTATCTTTTACTCTGTTGCCCCCTTGGCAATGCAAAACAGCCACTGTCTTTACTCTTTTCTTCGAGGATAAATTTAAAATCTGGGATATCATTTCTCTGGATTCAGGATTGCAAACAGCACACAAACCCAAATCCGCTTCGCCTTTACAAAGCGCTTCAGCAAAAGCTACGCATCCTGCTTTACCACAAGCACCACAATTTGCTCCTGGTAGAGTAGCAACTACCTTTTTTAATTCGGGATCTAAAGGAATATAAAATTTCTTTGCTGCATACGCCAAAGATAGACCAAACAATATCCCTAAACCACCCAGTGTTAATATTGGTGCGAAGTAACTCATTTCAAATGAAGACACAACTTACGGAGTAAAATGACGTAAGTTGTAAGTCTGAATTTTTGACCCCCCACACCAAAGATTTTTGGTGTGGGGGTTTAATTTACATGCAACTTATGTTTCAGCCAAAGGCTGATC
>JABMQK010000110.1 GCA_013203265.1 bacterium
AAATTAATCGGTGTTTCCATTCATTATTTTTCAAAGATTAAAGTCGGTATATTTAAAATGAAAGGCGCATTAAAAGTTAATGATAATATACATATTAAGGGCCATACCACTGATTTCAAACAAAAAGTTATAAGTATGCAAGTTAACCACAAGCCGGTAGAGATAGCAAAAAAAGGCCAGGAGGTAGGATTTTTGATAAAGAAAAAAGTAAGAAATAATGATAAAGTGTATAAGATTTAGAGATGAAAGTTCTTATTCGAACAGTAAAAGAATATGACTTGGACGATATTAGTAAGCATTTATTAGTTGTTGGTGATTTGTCAGGTGATTGTTTTAATTGTAAAGAGTTTGGCCTGAATTATTCAAGTATCAAGTCCTGCCCTAAATGCCACACTGAATTTCGTTATATTGCCAGTCGTAAATCAAATAATCTCAGCTCAAAAATTATGACGACACTTCACAAAAAAAGGCCCGATTTAGCCTATATCGAATTTAGTGATTTAAAAGTGCATAAGAATAGAGAAAAAGCAAAAGATTTCTTATCATAAGTGAATATTAATAAAAGAGTTACATCATTAGCTGTTTTAATAATCTTATGGATAGTTGTTATATCAATAGTTAGTTATTATTTTGTTAAAGAAAAAGGCCTTTCGATAAATAATATTAAAATTATTGAATTTTTTAAAAGAGGGGAGTTTCAGCAAAAAATCACTGCAGAAAAGAGTAAAAGCGAAATTGACGAATTTCCTTTTCGCGCTGGAGAAAAATTAAAATATGGTATTTATTCTGTGGGATTGAAGGTCGGTAATGTGGACATAACATATTTAGGCCGCGAGAAAATAAACGGTGTTTCAATGGATTGGATTCTTGTAGAATCTCAGGCTCCTGGATTTAACGATGTTGAAACAATTTATGGCAAAATAGATAGTTTTTCACCTTTTAGAGTCGAAAGGAAGATTAGATTATTTGGTGAGGATATTGAAATTACTGAAGAATATGACGAGGCAAAAAAAGAAGTCGTGATTACTCGTCGAGCTAAAAAGACCACAGTAAAAAAGATTGCCAGCAACGATAGAATCGGCAACGTAATTTTACTACTATATCACTTTCGCTATAAAAGAGATAATTACAAAATAGGCGATAAAATAGAATTCAATTTACCTACTCAGCGATTGGAGATGTTGATTGACAAAGAGACGAAAATTAAAGTGCCAAGCGGTAGTTTCACTTCGCTATTTGTTAGAAGTATCCCTTCTCGCTTTAAGATTTGGTTCAGAAATGATGCAGATAGCATACCTCTTCGCATCCAGGGTGCCATCGGCTTTGGTAATACTTACCTTGTTTTATTAGATGTAGAATAGTTAAGATATTTATTTCCCCCCTTTTTCTTCCCAGAGAGCCCCAAAGAGCCCAATATTCAAAACTAGTTGAAAAATAACAAGTTTTGTGCTAAATTAAATTCTTATGAATAGACAAATTCTTCTTATGTATATAACCAATGTATCCGGCCATCATAGTGCCACTTTGGCTATTGAGCGGGCAATTAAAGCCTGCAATCCTCATCCTAATGTGTTGAATATAGATGGGTTTGGTTATGCTAATCCCATAATGGAAAAGGTAATTCATGCGATATATATGGGTGTAATAAATAAGATTCCTAGTATTTGGGACTTTTTATACGACAATCCTAAAGTTGCCAAGAATCTCAGCAATATTGGAAGGTCTGTTTTTAGAAAGAATCGTGGCAAGATTAAAAAGCTTATCGAATCTGGAAATTGTAAAGTTGCTATATGTTCACAAGCTTTTCCGTGCGGAATGGTAGCTGATTACAAAAGGTATTGCTCTAACGATGTAAAGTTAATAGCGGTAGTTACGGATTATGTTCCTCATTCTTACTGGATTTATGATGAGGTTGATTTCTATATAGTTGGCTCTGAAGAATCGAAAAAATTCCTTTTAAATAAAGGAGTTAAAGAAGAAAAAATAAAGCTATTTGGCATACCAATAGATGCAAAATTTTCTAAAAGATTAAATAAGGAAGAGACCGCTAAAGAGTTAAATATTACACTTGATGAGCCAGTAATTTTGATTATGGGTGGTGGAAGAGGAATTGGCCCCATCGGTAAGTTTATGAGGGCATTAGATAAATCTGAAATCAATAGCCAATTGTTAATTATTGCAGGGATAAATAATAAGCTCTACAGTTATTTAAAAAATACTAAATTTAGGAATAAGACCTATGTTTATGACTACGTAGATTATGTGGATAAATTAATGACAGTAGCAGATATCTTAATAACCAAGCCAGGCGGCGTAACTACGGCTGAAGCTTTGACAAAGAACCTTCCCATGTTGATTCTGCAACCATTGCCGGGCCAGGAGCAGAACAATACAAATTTTTTATTAAGTCAAGGAGTGGCATTGAAGGCAGACGATATAGATGATTCAATCGCTAAATTGATTTTCCTTCTTAAAGATAAAGAGAGACTAAATGCTATTAGAGAAAAGATAGCTATTGTGTCAAAGCCTTTATCGTCAGTGAAGATCGCTGAATTAGCTTTAAGTTTATGATAGGTTACCTACCTTATAAAATCGGTGAATTTGTTACCCAAAGCGTACCGTGGAAAATAGCCTACAAGATAGGTATCTTTTTTGCAAAATTACATTTTTTTGTCTCTAAGAAAGATAAAGAAGCCGTAATGAATAATCTTCGTGTAATTTTACCAAAGGAAAATGACGTTGTTATCAGAAAAAAAGCTAAAGATGTTTTTATAAATTTCGGCTTATATTTAGTAGAGTTCTTTCGATTTTCAATGATTGATAGAAAGTATGTTGAGAGCCATTTTTCTATTGTTGGAAGAGAAAACTTAGATAAGGCAAAAGAGGATGGAAAGGGAGCGATACTTTTAACTGCGCACATTGGGAATTGGGAATTAGCAGGTATGGCATTATCGCTTTTTGGATATAAGTTAATGGTTATAGCTCTAGATCACGAAAATCCTAAAATAAACGATTTTTTCAATAAGAGAAGGTCAAGCAAAGGCATAGAGGTTGTTTCCTTGGGAGCCTCGATAAAGCGATGTTATAGGGGCTTGAGAAATAATAAATTCGTTGCGATTTTGGGAGATAGGGATTTTAGCAGAACTGGTTACTCCTTGGATTTTTTAGGTAGAAAGAAGAAAATTCCCAGAGGGCCTGCTGTTTTGGCATTGCGCACTGGCGCACCCATCATACCCGTATTGGTTACTCGTCAGGGATTAGACCGTTTAGAGGTTGAGTGTTTTTCTCCAATTGAAATTTCAAAGGAAACAGATGAGATAGAATTAATGAAAAAATATTTAAAGATTATAGAAGACCGAATCTATAAGATTCCTTCTCAGTGGTTAATGTTTAGGGAGTTTTGGAAAGAATGAAAGGCTGTGTCCTAATACCAACTTTTAATGAATCGAAGATTATTTATGATCTTATTGTCAAGATTAAAAGGCAGGATTTAGATGTTTTAGTAGTGGATGATGGTTCGAGAGATGGAACTGAAGCATTGGCGCAAAAGGCTGGCGCACAAGTAATCTCTCATTCTAGGAATATGGGCAAGGGCGCTTCGCTTCGCACCGGATTTCAAAAGGTTATAAAGGATAATTATGATTTTATTATTACTATGGATGGTGATGGTCAGCATCGTCCAGAAGATTTAGAAAATTTTATACAGAATTTCTCCGCTCATAATACAGATATAATCGTCGGCAATAGGATGGATGAACCAAAGAATATGCCTTTTCATCGCTGGATTACCAATAAAGTAATGTCTATGATTATTTCTTCAATATGCAAGGTTTATATTCCTGATACACAGTGTGGGTACCGTTTAATAAAAATTCCCGTCTTAAAGGACATTGTATTTTCTACCTCTAATTATGAGATTGAATCAGAGTTATTAATTCAGGCTTCCAAAAAATGCTACAAAATAAGTTCAGTTCCCATAAAAACAGTTTATGAAGGCCAAGATAGTCAAATTAATCCTGTTGTAGATACAATAAGATTTTTCAGGTTTATTTTGAAAGATCA
>JABMQK010000111.1 GCA_013203265.1 bacterium
ACTATAAATTCCAACAAGCAAATCATCATTTACCTCCAGTGAAACCCTGAACCGTCCCGAACCCGAATGAAGTGAGTGGTTCGCGGACTGGTTCACGGGTAAGTTTTTCTCTTTTGAGATTTTTATATCAAGGAAACTTCATTTGAGTTTCGCTAACAAAACTACACAATAAGCTACAATTCCTTTTCCAGAAAAAGACAAAATTCCTTCTGTTGTCTTAGCTTTTATGCCAATTGAATTCTTGGTTACAGAAAGAATATTGGCTATGTTTGTTTTAATCTTACTTCTAAAGGGATTTACTGGGGGTTCATCTGCTATAATGACACAATCGATATTAACTAGCTTAAATTTCTCCCTTTGCATTATGCTCTTAACTTCTTTAAGGAAAATAACACTCGACATATCTTTATACTTTCCATCCTGATCAGAAAAATGTTGACCAATATCAGGTTTAGCCATAGCTCCCAGCAGAGCATCGCACAGGGCGTGCAATAAAACATCTGCATCGGAATGCCCTTCTAAACCTAAACCATAAGGAATAGATATACCTCCCAAGACAAGTTTCCTTCTCTTTCTTAATCTGTGAATATCAAAGCCTATTCCAATTCTTAGATTTTTCATTTAATTCAAAAGTTTATTTTTTAAGTCCAGCTATGGCTTGAGCCAACAAAAGATCTTCCGGGGTGGTTATTTTTATATTAATGGAAGAACCCTCTATCAATACAACGCGCGCTCCTAAACGTTCAACTAAAAAAGAATCATCTGGTGCTTCTGTTTCATCAATACTATCGTAGGCACGACTAATTAAATCTTTTCTAAATACCTGTGGAGTTTGAATTTCCCAGATTTCATCCCGCCTTAAAGTACAATCGACTTCTAAATTATTTATTGATTTTATTCTTTTTATGGTTGATTTTAATGGTATGCCTACTACTGCAGCACCATATTTCAAAGCAGAATTTATTACATTAGTAATAATCTTCTCTTCTATAAAAGGCCTTGCCCCGTCATGAATTAGAACTAAATCTGTATCACCTAGACACCGAAGACCATTTTTAACTGATTCTCTTCTTGTTAATCCACCTTCAATAACTTCTTTAACCTTTTTAATTTCTTTCTCTTTTATTAACTCTTTAACTTCTGAAATATCTTTAGAATTAAATACGAGGATTATTTCGTTAATTAAAGGATGGTTTTCTAACTTCCGAAGTGTATGTATTATTATAGATTCGTCATTTATTAAAGCCAGAGGTTTAGCAATATTGGATTTTAGCCTTAATCCCAAACCCGCTGCAGGCACAATTGTAGAAACTTTCACCTTTTACTCCTACTTACTATTTTTAGCAAAAATCATCTTTCCTGCCTGAGTTTGCAACACGGAAGTAACAGCTACTGATAGCGTCTTTCCTATTAACTTACGGCCATTCTCCACAACTACCATAGTCCCATCGTCTAAATATCCTACCCCTTGATTATACTCTTTGCCCTCTTTTATAACCTTTATCTCTAAAGGCTCTCCCGGCAATACAACCGCCTTTAGGGTATTTGCCAATTCGTTAACATTTAAAATCTTAACGCCCTGTAGTTCTGCTATACGATTAAGGTTAAAATCAACTGTGACGATCTTTGCTTCTAATAGCTTTGCCAATTTAATTAATTTTGTATCTACTTCCTGTATCTCAACAAAATCTTCTTCTTGAATTGTAATATTAACCTCTTGCTGAATCGTATGTAAAATCTCTATCCCCCGCTTTCCTCTTTGGCGTTTAATCGAATCACTTGAATCTGCAATAGCCTGTAATTCTCTTAAAACAAAACGAGGAACAATTAATTTTGCCTCTAAAAAATTAGTCTTACAAATATCTAAAATTCTGCCATCAATGATAGCGCTCGTATCTAAAATAACCACATCTGATAACTCGCCCTGCCTTCTTAATTTCACATAAGGTATAATAATATTAAATTCGTCTCTGCCGCGTAATCCTAACGCCATACCAAGATAACAAAAAGAAAGAGTAAGAATTATGCTTGTTATCGAACGCACCTGTTCATCAATAGGAAAAAGGACAAAGGTATTAGAAACAATTTTTGCCATAATCAATCCTAAAATTAAACCAAATACCATACTTGACAATCCCCTTACTGAGACCCGCCTCATCAACGTTTCTAAAATAATAATGACCAAACTAAATCCAAACCCTATCCATAAACCAATCAGCCCCTCGCCTGCCCCTAACCCTATACTATAACCCAAAAAAGAACTACCAATGACAAAGAACATTCTTACAAACAACAAAGTTATCCTCATTTTATTTCTCCTTTAATGAACAGACGATTTACGGAATCATTACTTAGAATGACGTAAATCGTAGGCCTTTAGGCCGTCTGTGAATTAAACCCCCCACCACTTTTAGTGACAGGAAATTATTTAATAAAATATTTTATTCCTTTATCCCCTCTCCACTTTTAATCATATCTTTTTTCCTAAAAGTGGTGGGGGGTCAAATTCAGCCTTCAAACTTACGTTCACTTCGTTCTGTAAGTTTGGGCTTCATTTGACTTCCATAAGAATTTAAATGATTCCTTGAGGCTATCAAAAGAAAAAAGTTCTAAATTTTCTGAAGCTTTTTTATCCTTAATATTACTCTCTGGAATAATAGCTTTTTTAAACCCTAATTTTGCTGCTTCTTTAAGACGTAAAGGCAAATGTGTGACAGATCTAACTTCTCCCCCTAAACCCACTTCACCCAAAATTATTAAATCTTTGGAGACTGATTTATCATAAAAACTAGAAGCTATTGCTGCTGCAAGCGCCAAATCCAAAGCTGGATCATTTACATTTATTCCTCCTACGATATTAACAAAAATATCTTTATCTTCTAACCTTAACCCAAGGCGTTTCTCTAGGACAGCGACCAATAAATTAATCCGATTATAATCTATGCCTTGTGTTTTTCTCCTTACCAAACCAAAACCTGCTTTACAGACCAAAGACTGTATTTCAATTAATAAGGGACGAGTCCCTTCCATAGTTGCACAAATCACACTGCCGGAAATATTATTAGTTCTCTCCGAAAGAAAGTATTCTGAAGGATTTGCTACTTCGATTAAACCTTGCCCAGACATCTCAAAAACACCAATTTCATTTGTTGAACCAAAACGATTTTTTACCGCCCTTAGCAATCTATAATTAGAGAACCTATCACCCTCAAAATATAATACGGTATCAACAATATGCTCTAACACACGAGGCCCTGCGATTGCACCCTCTTTAGTCACATGACCAATTATAAACATTGAAATTCCATATTTCTTTGCAAACTTCATCAACATACTAGCACACTCTCTTACTTGAGATACACTACCAGGACTTGAAGTAATCTGTTGTGTATATATCACCTGTATAGAATCTATAATTACGATTTTGGCTTCTACTTTTTTAATCGCCTCAAAAATACCCTCTAAATTAATAAGATTAATGACATAAAAATTATCGTTCATATCGGAATTCAATCTATCGGCACGCATCTTTGTCTGTTTCGTTGATTCTTCTCCACTAATATAAAGAACAGAAACCTTTTTGCTTAAATTCGTAGACATTTGCAAAGAAAGTGTTGATTTGCCGATTCCTGGATCACCGCCAATTAGCACCATCGAACCAACTACTACTCCACCCCCTAGAACATGATCCAGTTCTTCTATTCCAGTTTCCAAACGAAACTCTTTTTCTATATCAACACTTTTTAGAAGAATGGGAGGATGTTGTGAATCCGCGATTTCAAATCTTGATCCTTCAGATCCCTCAGGCAAAACCACTTCTTCCACAAAAGAACTCCAACTATTACAATCGAAACATCTTCCTAACCATTTAGGAGACTGGGCTCCGCAGTTTTGACAAGTGAAAATCGTCTTCGTCTTTGTCTTCAATTATTCTTCCTTTGGCCGATGTAAAAGTTTCCAGGGATTCTTTTTTAAATCATAAAACATCTCTTCGATATTATTATATAAACTATCGTCAAAAAATAACTTACCCATAGTCCCCTTCCCCTGCTTGACACTGGTTAATATTGAATTCAATGAATCTAAAGTTATATTCAATTTGTCCAAAGTAGTTGTATTCAACTTATTTAAAGTCAATGAGACATCCTTAACTGTCTCACCAACCTGCAATGCTATCTCCCTGCTCAAATCTGTCAACTCCTGTATAGAAACGGGATCTTCTCCTACAATAAGAGAACCTTCTTTTAATAGAGTTTTATAATTCTGCCCTGGAATAATCTCGATGTATTTTTCTCCTAATATTCCCAGCATATTCACCCAAACGCGCGAATCAATCGGAATATGTGTATCCTTCTTCACCCAGACATCAATTAAAACTAAAGGCTTCTTTGTTTGTTCGTCATAACCAATATGAACACCTTTAACCTCGCCCACTTCTACACCTGAAAGCCTAACTGGAGCACTCAATGTAACACCATTAGCAAAACCAAAAGAAATTTTAAACATATATCCTGGATTTATTAACCGAAAATCACCTATCATCAAAACAAATATGACCAGAATAATAATGCCCACAAACACAAATATGCCTACTTTCAACTCCAACTTTGTTGTTCTGTCTATCATAATTTTCCCCCTTATATATAAAAAATCATACTATATTCCTACCGGAGTAGTTATTGGGCCATATGCAGCACCTGTTATAAATTGGCGCACAACAGAATCATGCGTATAGCGAATCTCATCTGGAGTACCTTGCGCAATAATTTTTCCCTGATACAACATAGCAATTTTATCTGCTACTTTATAAGCACTCCTCATATCATGAGTGACGACAATAGAGGTGACTTTTAATTTATCATGTAAATCATCAATCAAAACATTTATAGCGTCGGCTGTTATAGGATCGACGCCTGTTGTCGGCTCATCGTAAAGAATTATCTGTGGTCGTATACAAAGCGCTCTAGCTAAAGCCACTCTTTTCTTCATACCTCCACTAAGCTCTGCTGGCATCTTATCTTCCACGTTATACATATTTACCAAAGAGAGTGACTCTTTTACGCGCTCCCTTATCTCTTTTTCCTTAAGGGTAGAATATTCCCTTAAAACAAAACCAACATTCTCCCAAACTGAGAGCGAATCAAATAAAGCTCCACCTTGAAACACCATAGCTATCTTCATATGGAATTGACTCATCTTTTTATCATCTAATTTTGAAACATCTTGACCATCTACTAATACTGAACCGCTATCGGGCTGTAATAAACCAACAATATGCTTCAATAAAACACTCTTGCCGCAACCAGATCTGCCAATAATGACCTTTGTTTCACCTGTCTCCACTTTCAGATCCAAAGAGTCAAGGACCAAATAATCATTAAATCTTTTGCTAATTCCTTTTATCTCAATCATGTTTAATACTAGCCTCTATAAAATAAAGTTTATCTGAATTTCTTATTAATTTAATCAAGATTTCTTACATCTAAAAGAAAAAGTAGAATAATGCTGTAAAGAAACAATCTGCAATAATTATAAAAATAAAGCTAGTAACTACTGACTTTGTAGTAGACTTTCCTACTCCCTCAGCGCCTCCTTTTGTGTTTAATCCTTCATAACACGCAATCAAAGCAATGATCACGCCAAAAAATACTGCCTTAATTAAACCTGTTACTATATCTTTATTAACGAGCGTATGAAAAGTAGTAGTTATATACATGCTTGAAGAAATGTTTAATCTATTTACACCAATAAGATAACCTCCAAATATTCCAATTAAATTAGCATAGGCGGTAAGAATTGGTAACATAAATATTAAACTAATAAACCTGGGCACAACTAAATACTTAACAGGATTTGTCGCTAATGTCTCCAAGGCATCTACCTGTTCAGTTACAGTCATCGTTCCAATTTCAGCTGTAATTGCAGCCCCTGATCTTCCGGCAACAATTAATGCTGTAAGAACCGGACCTAATTCTCGAGTCAAAGACAGAGCGATGATGCTGGCAATGTATATCTCAGAAGACAACTTTTTCATAAGATAGGCTGTCTGTAAAGCTAAAATTATCCCTATAAATAATCCTACAAGAGAAACTACGGGTAAGCTATCAACGCCTATTTTTTTTGCCTGTTCAAATATACGGTTTCTTTTTATAGGTGGAGCGAAAGTCCAAAAGAGCGTCTCTAAACCAAGCCTAGTCAACCCTCCGATATAGATAAAGAAAGTTGTTGTGCTTCTACCTATGTTTAACAAATAATCTTTCATTAATTTATTTTTGGTTTAACTGAATAAACCTCTTTAGAGAACTACATTATCAACTAAATACCAACTCGTCCCTTTTTCTCTTTATTTTTATATGCGAGCCTTCTTTAAACCTCTGAGAGATTATATCTTGTGCTAAAGGATCCTCAATATATCTCTGAATAGTCCTCTTTAATGGTCTTGCGCCGAATACAGGGTCAAATCCCTTTTCAATTAAAAGTTCTTTTGATCCCTTGTCTAACTCAAATGTTATTCGTTGGTCTTTTAGCCTCTCAGCAACATAAGAAATCTCAATCTCAATTATTTTCAACAAATCCTTCTTTACTAATGATTTGAATACAACTATATCATCAACTCTATTCAAAAATTCTGGTTTAAAAGTCTTTTTTACTTCATCTAATAATTTTTGTTTCATCTCTTGATAGGTAGTTTCTTCAGCTCTTGATTTGAAACCTAATGAACCTTGTTTACGCAGCAACTCAGCGCCAATATTAGAAGTCATTATCAAAATTGTGTTCCTGAAATCTACCTTTCGACCAAAGCTATCCGTCAAACGACCCTCCTCTAATACTTGTAGTAAAATATTAAATACGTCGGGATGGGCCTTTTCGATTTCATCAAGCAATATAACTGCATAGGGACGCCTACGGATCCTTTCTGTAAGTTGCCCCCCTTCTTCATATCCTACATATCCAGGAGGGGCCCCGACTAATCTAGAGACATTAAATTTCTCCATATACTCTGACATATCTAGTTGAACCAAAGCATCTTCATCTCCAAACATAAACTCTGCTAATGCTCGTGCAAGAAGACTCTTGCCAACACCTGTAGGACCTAAAAATATAAACGAACCTATAGGCCTTCGCGGATCTTTTATTCCAGCGCGAGAACGACGTACCGCATGGGCGATAACGGAAAGTGCCTCATCCTGACCTATAATTCGTTTGTGCATCTCATCTTCCATCTTAAGAAGTCTTTCACTATCCTTCTGCTCTAATCTCACCATAGGAATTCCTGTCCATTTGGAGATCATATGAGCGATATCGTCTGCTTTTATGCTAGGGCAACTCTCGTCACGATTCTGTATCCATTCTTTCTTCTTATCATCTAATTCTGCCCGCGCCTGTCTTTCTTGATCTCTCAAAGATGCAGCCTTCTCAAAATCTTGACTTTTAATAAATACCTCTTTCTCTTTTTTTAAATCTCCTACCTTTTTCTCTAATTCTTTTATTCCCTCTGGCACAGTCAATACAGTTAACCTTGCACGCGAACCAGTTTCATCAATTATATCAATAGCTTTATCGGGCAAAAATCTACCGCTAATATATCTATCGGACAGCTTTGCCGCTGCCTCAAGTGCCTCATCTGTAAATTTAACACGGTGATGAGCTTCATATCTATCCCTAAGTCCTTTTAATATTTCAATGGTCTGTTCAACAGATGGAGGATCAACCATAATAGTCTGGAATCTTCTCTCAAGGGCAGCATCTTTTTCTATATGTTTTCTATATTCATCTAAAGTTGTTGCACCGATACACTGTATCTCTCCTCTAGACAAAGCGGGTTTTAAAATATTAGAGGCATCTATAGCTCCCTCAGCTGCACCTGCTCCCACTAAAGTATGTAATTCATCAATAAAAATCACTACGTCTTTGGAGCGTTTTATCTCATCTATTATTGCCTTTATTCTCTCTTCAAACTGGCCACGATATTTCGTCCCTGCAATCATCAAAGCCAAATCAATAATAATAATACGTTTCTCTCTTAATATTTCCGGCATACTCCCTGCAACGATTTGTTGAGCTATACCTTCTACAATGGCAGTCTTGCCCACGCCCGCTTCACCTAATAATACGGGATTATTCTTAGTTCTACGGCTCAAAATCTGTATCACTCGCTCTATCTCATTTTTACGATTAATTACGGGATCTAATTTATTTTCTCTTGCCAAAGCTGTTAGGTCTCTACCAAAAGCATCAAGAGCGGGAGTCTTTGATTTTGTTCCCGGTTGAACTTGTGCACCACTAAAACCAGGCGTAGCAGAACCCAAAATTTCCATAATCTCGGAACGTACACGATTTAAATCAAGACCTAAATTTAACAATACCTGAGAAGCTATTCCTTCTCCTTCACGAATCAGGCCTAAAAGTAAGTGTTCTGTGCCGATATAATTATGGCCTAATGCTCGCGCTTCTTCTGCAGCTAATTCTAAACTCTTTTTTGAACGCGGAGTAAATGGAATATCTCCCAAAATTTGCGTTGAAGGACCTGGTTTAACCAACTTCTCTATCTCTAAACGGATAGATTCAAGACTTAACCCCATCTTTTGTAATACCGCTGCAGCCACCCCTTCTCCTTCACGAATTAAACCTAAAAGTAGATGCTCTGTACCGATGTAGTCATGATTAAATCTGCGTGCTTCCTCTTTGGCTAAAACAATAACTTTTCTTGCTCTCTCTGTAAACCGATTAAACATTGTAAAACCTCCAATAATTTATTAGTTAACCCTTTATATCCCTTTACGCCCTAACCTCTTCCTTATTAAATCTGCACGTTTTATATCTCTCTCTTGAGGATTTAACTTCTTTCTTTCTATCTTCTGTAAATGAGCAGGTTGTGTTAATATCAATAATTCGTTGATTAAAGAATACTCTAAATCCTTAATAATTCCTAGATCTTGCCCTAATCTTAACATAGACAACAATTCTATAGCTTCTTGACTGGTAATAATGTGAGCATTCATTAATGTGCCATAAGAACGCCAAATTTTATCTTCCAACATATATCGATGTTTAGAAAAAAGGTTCTGACGTGCTGTCTTTTCTTGATCGATAACCTGTCTTATGACCCCCTTTAAATTATCGATAATCTCTTCTTCTTCCTGTCCTAAAGATACCTGATTAGAAATTTGAAAGAAATTACCCGTAGCCTTTGTCCCTTCACCATATAATCCCCTTGTTGTAAAACTTAACTTAGCAATCGCATCCAAGACGCGATTGAC
>JABMQK010000112.1 GCA_013203265.1 bacterium
CCTATCGGTAAGGCTCTGTTAGGTAAGAAGATTGACGAAATTGTTAAGATAGAGATACCAGCTGGGGAACTGAATTATAAAGTTATTAAAATAGAGAGATAATCTATTATTTAGTCGTATCGGAATTTCAATAATTTTAATGGGAGAAATATCCCTGCCTTGCCGGTAGGCAGGCGCCTTCGGCGAATGATTCCGACCGCCCCCTTTGTCCCTTCAGGACAAAAGGGCGGAACCAGATAGGCTGATTCCGATACGATCCCGCCCGCCACTGTTACAATGGCGGGCGGCCCAAAGGAAGATAGTGCACGAACGAAGTGAGTGCCTATCTGGGAATTTCAATTTAGTTGAAATTCTTATTGTAATTCACGTTAGTCTCAATGTTAAATATCGATTTGGCAGCTAGAATAAAGATCTCTTTTGGTTCTTTGAAAGTGATTATTGGAAGTCCTTTATTTTGGGTAGGTGTTATAGTAATTTTATTATTTTTCTTACGACGCTGGGGCCTAAAGAAGTTTATTAGCTTTAGCATAGTTATTTCTGTTTTGTTATTTTTAATGTTTAGATTGGATAGTTTTATTGTCAATCTTTTAGGTAAAGAAGAAGGTATTCCTTTTAGTTTTTTAACTAAACCGTTTTTTTTAGCTGCTATAGCTTTTGTATTCCTATACTATAATTTTATGCGGAAGGAATAATGTAAGCTAAAGAAAGGTATAAAAAAATAAATATGTCTGTGAAATTAGATTTTGATCATAAGAAAGTAAAATATTCTCTTAAAGATGATGGCAGATTTATTATTGAGAATTATAATTTCTCGAAGCCATTCTCTAGTTTTTTTCCTGGTATCGCCGGTTTGTATGGGATACCAATGTGGGTATTTTATGTAAATAGAGGCCAAGGGATTTGTAGCTTTGGAATTAATTCCAAAGATCAACCTATCTTAGAGTTTCTCCCCGCAAATAAAGCTTACCAGATGGTCTTTCAACGTGGTTTCAGGACATTTATAAAAATAAAAGATAAAAATAAAATAGTTTATTATGAACCATTTCAAAACTCAATAAGTAATTTGATATTTAAGAGAAATAATCGAATGATTATTAATTTTTGCGACTTGGGATTAGAAGAGGAAAATTTATCATTAGGGTTAAAGGTTAAAGTAAACTATTTTACTATTCCCTCTGATAATTTTGCAGGTTTAGTTAGAGTATTATCCATAGAAAATACTTCAAGAAAGAATAGAGAGATAGAGCTTATCGATGGGCTTCCTATAGTTGCGCCTTACGGACTAACCAATATGTTTTTAAAGAAGTTAAGTCGTACAATTGAAGCCTGGATGGGAGTTGAGAATTTAAATAACAAAGCTCCATTTTATCGCCTGAAAGTTGATCCTACCGACCGTCCAGAAGTTATACATATAAAAAAGGGAAATTTTTACTTAAGTTTTTATAAACAAGGGCGAAAGATTAATATCTTAAAACCAATCGTTGATCCTGAGTGTATATTTGGAAGGGTAACAGACTTATCCTTTCCGTACTTATTTTTAAAAAATAATAATTTTAATTATCCTAATAAACAGATTACCCAAAGCAAAACCCCTTGTGCATTCTCTTATTTAAAGATCAATTTAGAAAGAAATCAAGAATTTGTATTGCATGGCATCTTTGGCAATATGGATCATATTGGAAGATTGAATAAGAATATTAATCGTATAGCCAGAGCCGATTACCTAGAGTTAAAGAGAAAAGAAAATAATGAAATTATAGAATCGATAATGCAGAATGCCACAACAGCTTCTTCATCTCATGCATTTAATTTATATTCTAAAGGCACGTTTTTAGATAATGTTATACGCGGAGGATTACCTATAACACTAGACAGGGAAAGGGATGAGGTTATTCATGTATATTCTCGTAAGCATGGCGATTTAGAGAGGGATTATAATAAATTCTTGACCCAGCCAACCTATTTTTCTCAAGGGAACGGAAATTTCAGGGATACAAATCAGAATCGTAGAAATAGTATTTTCTTTAACCCAGAATTAAAAGATTCAGATGTGCTTAATTTCTTTAATCTAATACAACTGGATGGTTTTAATCCATTAGTGGTAAAGGGAATAAGTTATCATATAGAAGATGAAGGTAAGATTACTAAAATTCTAAGAGATTATTTAGATGATCATAGTGAAAACCTTTTGCGCTCATTTCTTTCCAAACCTTTTTATATTGGAGAATTGTTTATGTTTCTGGAGGAGCACAATATTAACATAATGGGTGATAGGGATGAGTTTATAAAAAAAGTCTTATCATTTAGCGTAAAACAAGAAGAAGCAGAACACAAAGAAGGATTCTGGACGGACCATTGGACTTATAATTTAGATTTATTAGAGGCCTATCTGGCGGTTTATCCTGAGAAACTAAAAGAGATATTGTTAGATAAGAAAGAATTTACTTTCTATGATGATTATTGGATAGTTAATCCTCGTAGCAAAAAGTATGTTTTGTATTTCGGCAGGCCCAGACAGCTTAATTCCGTGGCGTTCTGTAAAGAGAAACAGATGATGATAGAAGAGAGGAAGATTGAGTTAAACAAGGTAAGGACTGAGTTTGGTAAAGGCTCAATTTATAAGACAAATTTACTGCAAAAACTAATTTGTATAATAATAAATAAGTTGGCTTCTCTTGATTCATTTGGCGTTGGCATAGAGATGGAAGCCGGTAAGCCAAATTGGTATGATGCTCTAAATGGGTTACCAGCTATTTTTGGCTCGTCCATTTCTGAAACGATGGAGTTAAAGAGGTTAATTTTATTTATAAAAAAATCATTGGAAGTAAAAGATTGTGGCGGAGATTTTTTGGCCAAGGGTAGAAAAATCAAATTAGCAGAAGAAATTCTTAATTTTTATAACGGCATAGATAATTTACTATTGAGTCAAGAGAATGATTCACAAGAAGATGATTTTAATTTTTGGGACAAGAGCTATAGCTTAAAAGAAGAATATAGAAAACAGATAGTCTTTGGGTTGAGCGGGAAAGAAGAAGAGATTGAACTATCAGATTTTATTGATTTTCTCAACCGTTCATTAAAAAAAGTTGAAAAAGCAATAACAAAATCTTACAATCCCCAGGATAAAACTTACAATACTTACTTTATTAATGAGATTGATAAATTCGAGCGTATCAGAGAAGATAAAGAGGGTATTTTTATAAAGCCCCTTAAGTTCAAACAGAAAGCGTTGCCTTTATTCCTCGAAGGTTTTGTTCATGCCTTAAAGATAATTGAAGGAATTAAGGAAAAGAAAGTTATTTATGAATCAGTAAGAAAGAGCAAGCTTTTTGATAGAGCTCTAGGTATGTATAAAGTAAATGCACCGTTAGGTAACCAACCTGAAGAGATAGGTAGGGCAAGGACATTTACTCCTGGCTGGTTGGAGAATGAATCTATTTGGCTACATATGGAATATAAGTATTTACTTGAGCTTTTAGAAGCTGGTTTATACGATGAGTTTTATAAAGATTTCTTTAAGATTTTGATTCCCTTCCAAAATCCTCAAAGATACGGACGCAGCATATTAGAGAATTCTTCTTTTTTGGTAAGCAGCGCATTTTTGGATAAGAAACTACACGGCAATGGTTTTGTGGCAAGATTGAGCGGTTCCACTTCAGAATTCTTACACATCTGGCTATTAATGAATGTTGGAAATAAACTTTTTTTTGTAGATAATAATGGCGAGCTCTTTCTTAAATTCCGACCTGTTCTTCACAAAGATTTATTTACGCGAAAGAAGCTTAAGCTAAATTTCAATTGCGACAAAGAAGTTGTAATTGATAAAGATTGTTACGCATTTAATTTTTTGGGAGGAACATTAGTTGTTTATCATAATCCCAAGAGATTAAATACTTACGGGCGTAATTCCTCTAAGATAAGAAAGATTATTTTAGAGGATAGGCAAGGCAATAAGGTTGAAATTAATTCTGATTTGATATCTCAAGAATATTCTTACGATGTTCGTTCTGGTAAATTCTCTCGCATAGATTTATATCTTTCCTAATTTCTTAAAATCTTTTTGATGAAAAATATCGGTGAAATCCTTAATTTATCGGCTCTAAAATATCCCTCCAAGCTGTCTATTATCTTTGGTCAGAAAAGAATGACTTTTTTAGAATTGAATATGTTTACTGATAGGCTTTCACAAGGCTTAAAGGAATTAGGCATAAAAAAAGGAGATAGGGTCGCATTATTATTAAATAATTCTCCTCACTTTATTATTTGTTATTTTGCAATAGTTAAATTAGGGGCTATAGTTGTGCCGATAAATCATATGTTTAAATTCGAAGAAACAAATTATATTCTTTCTAATTCTCAGGCCTCTACGTTAATTACTTCCTTTGCGTATTTAGATATGGTTCTTAAGATAAAAGAAAAGTCTAGGTTTTTAAAAAATATCCTATCCACCTCAAAAGAAAAAGAAGGAATTTCTAGCATATACGAATGGGCGTATGATCCTTCGAAACAATTTATTCCAGAGAATGTAGATAGAAATGATGTCGCAGCTATTCTTTATACGTCTGGAACTACGGGGCATCCAAAAGGGGCTATGCTTACTCATGGTAATTTAATCTCTAATGTTTTATCTTCAAAAGAAGCCATAAAAGCAACAAATAGAGATAGGACGATTTGTATATTACCATTGTTTCATTCTTTTGCGGCAACTGTCTGTATGTTACTACCGTTTTATGTGGGCGGTGCGGTTGTTGTAATGAAATCAGCTCGTCCTTTCAAAAAAACAATAAGAGCTATACGAAGAAATAAAGTTACTATTTTTGTAGGTATACCCTCACTTTATAATATTTTAAACGAAGTAAAATTATCAAAGCTGTTGAAACCTTTTATTATTCGCCTTCTTTTGCCCGTTCGCTTATGTATTTCTGGCGCAGCTGCTCTACCCATTCCCACTTGGGAGAAGTTTCAGAAAAGATTTGGAATATCTTTGTTAGAAGGTTATGGTTTAACCGAGGCCTCGCCGGTAGTATCTTTAAATCCTTTCAGAGGTATAAATAAAGGAGGTTCCGTTGGCCCTCCCCTTAAAGGAGTAAAGGTTAAGATTATTAATAGCAAAGATGAAGAATTAGCTATTGGTCAGGTAGGAGAAATTCTGGTTAAAGGTTCGAATGTAATGCAGGGATATTTTAATTATATAGAAACTACGCAAGAGACAATAAAAGATGGCTGGTTGCACACCGGTGATTTAGGTAGAAAAGATCAAGATGGATATGTTTATATCGTAGGCAGGAAGAAAGATATGGTTAATGTTAGAGGCCTAAATGTCTATCCCAGGGAAATAGAGGATTTACTTTATCAGCATCCCAAGATAAAAGAGGCAACGGTTATAGGTATTCCCGATTATTACAAAGGCGAAGTACCAAAAGGATTCGTTGTACTTAAGGAAGGAGTTAGCGCTACACAAAGAGAGATAATTTTATATTTAAAGGAAGAATTAGCAAACTATAAAATTCCACGATATATCGAATTCAGGCAGAGTTTACCAAAGAATACTACAGGGAAAATATTAAAGCGAGTCCTAATCGAAGAGGAACATAGTAAATTAGTTAGTAATAATTGATAATCTCATAGTCCTTCTAGATAGCCCTTCTTAGTTTATCGTATTGTCACATCTTAAACATATCCATTTATCATAATCCACATCTCCTTTTAACAGAACTTAGATAATCTATTTTTTCTTGTTAGTAATATTTTAGTTGAAATAGATGTATTTATGTATTAAATTACTATTAAGGCCTAAATTATGATCTATAGTTATTTGAGGGGTCGGGGTATTTTTTGGATATTTGACCCCTCATCCTGAGGAATGAAGTGACGAAGGATCTCATGAGATCCTTCAGCCCTTCGGGCTTCAGGATGAGCAGTTGGAGAACTTAAAAAACTCCCCGACTACTCAGTTATTTAATATTGAATATTTGTATTTAAAGATAGAAATAATTCAATAAGAGAGGAAAATAATGAAGATACTATTAGCAGAAAAAGATGAAGGCTTAAAAGAAATCTTATGCATGTTACTCAAATCTTTTAAATACGATGTGTCTGTTTCAAAAAGTGCCTACGAGACACTATCCGCCATAAAGGAAGTATCTCCAGATTTAATCCTTATCGATAAGAATCTTCAAGATAAAGATGGGCTAGAGGTATCTAAGATTATAAAGGCTGATTTTTTAACTGCTTATATTCCTATAATTGTATTAATTGACCGTAGACAAGTAAGGAGAGATTTACTTGAAATTGAACAGGGGATAGATGATTATATAATAAAACCTCCAGATCCTATTGATTTACAGATACGTATTGAAATGGCTGTGCGTAGGGCGACACACCAGTTTTTTGCTAATGGACTTACAAGATTGCCAGGAAATAGAACAATAGAAATAGTGCTGAAGAGAATTATTAAATCGAATGAAAGTTTTTCTTTTGGATACATTGATATAGATAGGTTTAAATATTTCAATGATAGGTATGGTTATTTAAAAGGTGACGTGGTAATAATTCAGACTTCGCAGATTATATCACGTGCAATTAAGGCATATGGGAATCAAGATGATTTTGTAGGCCATGTCGGTGGAGATGATTTTGTATTTATTACTACTCCTGATAGAGAAGAAGAAATAGCTTTAGAGATTATTAAAGAATTTGATAGATTAGTTCAATATCATTATCCTGAGAGAGACCGTTCTAAGGGCTTTGTTGAGACGCGAGACCGACAAGGCAAATTATCTAAAATATCGCCCATGAGTATTTCTATCGCTTTAGTAAACAATGTGAATGTTGGGATTAATAACCTCGTTGAGTTAAGCGAAATAGCATCCGAGATAAAAAGTTATTTGAAGACAGTCCCCAAAGGAAGTAAATATCTTATAAATCGTAGAATTCAAGATAGAGGAAAAGATACTAGAGTCAAACAAGCTAATAGGATTAGAAGACAGATTGAAAATATCAAAAAAGCCAATAATTTAAAAAAGCCATTGGGGCAGCTTTTACTCGACGCAGAACTTATTAATGAAGAAATGTTAGATGAGGCTTTGATTAAACATTGGCGTACAGGTCAAAATTTAGGTCAGACTCTTGTAGGGATGGGTTTGATTGAAGAAAACGACGTTTCTAAAATGTTAAAATTACAAGGGCTCAATTAAAAATTAGATATGATAAAATTTATCTTGTTAGGAATAGTTCAAGGAATTACTGAATTTCTTCCTGTAAGTAGTTCCGGACACTTAGTGATACTGCAGAATATCTTAAAAATTGATAAAAATGTTGTTTTTCTGGATGTTGTTCTACATTTAGGAACGCTATGTTCGTTGATAGTATTTTTCAGAAGAGATATTTTTGTCTTATTTTTTAATTTTTTTACTGCTATATATGATATTTTGTTTCGTGGAAGAATATTTTATGTCTGGCGACACGATGACAAATTTAGATTATGTGTTTATATAGGATTGATAACTCTGATTACTGGATTTATCGGATTGATAGGTAAAGATTTTTTTGAAAGACAATTTGAATCTGTTAATACCGTGATTTTATCTTTATTTGTTACGAGTTTAATACTTTTTCTAACCAAGGGTTTTGATTACGGTCAAAGATATTTAAGGCATATTTCACTAAAAGATTGTATATTATTAGGCCTGGTTCAGTCATTAGCTATTATTCCGGGCATATCTCGTTCAGGCATTACTATTTCAATGCTTTTATTTTTAAATACAGATAAGGAGAGCGCGTTTAAGTTTTCTTTCCTTGTTTCTATACCAATAATTTTAGGAGCATTTATTTTAAAATTTCAGGAGACTCAAGGCATAGTAAGAAATATTTCTTTATTACAATTAGCCCCAGGTTTTTTATTCGCTTTTATAAGCGGATTGGCAGCGCTTTATATCTTGCGTTCGATTTTGAAACGACAAGGTTTCTATAAATTTTCTTATTATTGTTTTTTTCTGGCAGCGATGGTTCTGTTGCTTAAGATACGTCATTTTTTCTAATCGAATGAAGCCATGACTTAGACGGACAAAGTGAGACTAAGTCATCTGGCTGAATTTGACCCCCCACCACTTTTAGAAAAAAGATATGATAAAGAACAAAGGTGGGAGAAGAAATAAAACGTTTTATTAAAGAATTTCCTATCACTAAAAGTGGTGGGGGGGTTCAATTCCGACTCACAAGTTGTGTCGTCATTAAAGGAGGATGAAGCATATGTTGGAGGATAAAATATTAGTCGATTTTAAGGATGCGATGAAGAAAAGGGAATCTCTTAAAATAGCCACTTTAAGTTTTTTACGTTCTCAATTAAAGAACATTGCTATTGAAAAGAAGGAAGATAAACTCGATGATAGTGATGTAATAGCTGTCATTAAGAAGCAAGTTAAGCAGAGGCTCGATTCTATAGATAAGTTCAAGAGTGGCGGAAGGCAGGATTTAGTTGAAAAAGAACAGAATGAACTAGAAATTCTGAAATCATACTTACCCAAAGAGTTATTAAAGGAAGAGATAGAGAAGGTTGTCGATGAGGTAATTGTTAATATCGGAGCAAATACAATGAAGGATATGGGCAAAGTAATAAAGGAAGTTATATCACAAGTTGCCGGTAGGGCCGACAATAAGCTTGTAAGCGAATTAATAAAATCAAAGCTAATAGGTAATGAAAGCGGTAATTCAGAGAGTAAGTAGCGCGTCTGTCAAGATAGATAAGCAAATAATATCAAAGATAGGGAAAGGCCTACTTATCTTATTGGGTATATCTGAGACTGATAATCAGCAGGACATAGATATAATGGTAGATAAGATTAAGAACTTACGCATTTTTCCAGATGCCTTAGGCAAGATGAATATTTCAATAAAAGATATCGATGGTGAAATTTTAGCCGTATCACAATTTACACTTTTGGCCGATTTACAAAAGGGACGCAGGCCTTCATTCGTGGATGCAGCGCAACCAATAAAAGCAGAATGTATTTATAAACAGGTCATAGATAATTTAAGAAAAGAAGGGATTAGGGTAGAATCTGGTAGATTTAGAAAGTATATACAGGTAGAGTTACTCAATGATGGACCGGTAACATTTATTTTTGATACAAAGAAAAAACTTGTTTAGTATTTTTTGGTAAGATCTTTGATTTTTGACACATTCGGCGACAAGCCCCAATGCTTGTCATTGGGGAATCAGAGCCTAAGCCCGAAGGGCTTAAAGGAGGGTTTAAAAGAGGCTTGTCGCTCTCAGTGTCAACCCTGAGGGCGAGAAATATAGAAAACAAGCTCCGATGTTTGCCATCGGGGTATTCCGAAGGGTTGACTTTTTTATTTTTTTAAAAAAATATTGATTTATTCTTTTGTATCATATAATATATGCCCTAAAATTAAATAAATTTTATTGACATTCGCGCAGATTTCATTAGAATAAACTTATAGAAAGGAAAACAAAGGGGGAATGGGAAAGCAAAAGGAAGATTTTTTTACAGTAAAAGATAATGTCTGTTATATAGAGACCCGTCTTCTTCTTGAATTATGGGTTGCAAGAAGCTTTTCTTTCATTGAGGATATCAAAAAGGCATTAGTTGCAGCAGTAAAAGCCATAAAAGTAACTCTCCTCGAAGTAAAACTCCATCATTTTCCACCGAATAGAGAAGTATCCAGCGTAGCAGTTATATCGCAGTCACACATAAATATTCATACTCGGCCAGAGTTTGACTATACTACTATCGATATTTTTGTTTGTGGCAAGGTTAATCCTTACAGGGTAGTTTCTATATTTAAAAATTATTTTTCACCTAATTGTGATTTTACTTTGCCAAGCTATATAGAGAATTATATAGCTAATTAGAAAGGATATAAAAGATGAAGAACAAGGGAGCTTACGGCTTAGAGGTAATTTTAGATCTCTACGACTGTGATCCTAAGATTATTAGGTCAGGAAAAGCTATTAGAGATTTCACTAATAAGATGTGCAAGCTGCTTAAGATGAAAAAATTTGGAAAAACCTTTGTGCCTCATTTTGGACACGATAATCTTAAGACATCCGGATATTCACTTTTGCAATTTATTGAAACCAGTTCAATTACGGGCCATTTTTCTGAATTATGCAATAGCGCTTATATTAATGTCTTTTCCTGCAAGATGTTTAGTGCTACTAAGGCGATCAACTTTACTAAGAAATATTTTAAAGCAAAAAGAATTAAGACAAGAAAAATCATCCGCAAATAATTACTTGTCGTTCATCTCTGATTTTTAATGCCCCACAGTAAAAGAACAAATTTTAGTCCTGATATTATCTTATTCAAAATGAGAAGAAAAGTTCTATTATTTATTTTGTGTTTAGGATTGGCTGGATGCATAACTACTTCTAAGGGTAAAAAGGTAGAAGAATTAGAGAAACGTGTATCTAATCTTCAAGGATCTCTTTTAGAGAGAGATGAGATTATAATAAAAAGAGATGTAGTGGTTAGAGAACTTCAAACCTCATTAAAAGAAAGTGAGCGTCAGCTTAACGAAAAAGACACAAAGATTCAAGAGCTGCGTGAGAAATTAGAAATGTTTGGTGTTTTTGAAAAATAGCCCGCTGAAAGTTTCTAATTATGATTAAAGATATTCTTCTTAACATTGATTTCCATAATCGTATTCTTATTTCTATAGTTGCAGTGTTTTTAATTTACATTGTAAAGAACACAGTAGCCTATTATATAAATAGAAAGATAAAAAATATTAACGTAAGACATGGTTATCGCAAATTAACTGTTTATATTTCCAGCGTTATAATTCTTTTAATTTTAGGTTTTGTTTGGATAAGAAGAATTAATGTTGGAATTATATTTTCCATAGTTGGAGCCGGCCTTGTTATATCCTTGAGTGATTTTATCTTAAGTTTTATTGGTTGGTTTTTTATTATTATCAGGAAACCCTTTGAAATTGGCGAGAGGGTACAAATTGGTACTATTAAAGGAGATGTTGTAGATATAAGGGGATTTTATATAACTTTGTTAGAGATTGGAGATTGGGTAGAAGATGAACAATCAACGGGAAGGATTGTACACATTCCCAATAACTTTATTTTTAGAAGCCCCATTTATAACTATACAAAAGGCTTTGATTTTATTTGGGATGAAGTAAAGATTGGTATTACTTTCGAGAGCAATTATAAAAAGGCAAAAGATATCTGCCTTAAATATCTCGATGAGTTTCATAGTACTTGGGCAAAGGACTTAGATAAGAAGATAAAGCAGGCACAAAATATATACGCTATTTCCTATAAAGAGTTGAGTCCCACAGTTTATGTAAAGATAATTGACAGTGGGATTCTTTTAAGTTTAAGGTATCTTGTTGAGCCTCACAAGAGGAGGTTTTCAGAGAACTTTTTATACGAGAAAGTATTAGATGAATTCTCCAAAGCCAATGATATCAACTTTGCATACACCACTTATAGAATTACTAAATAGTTCATTATATCTCTCCTTTTTCTAACATAAAAACCCTAACTCTTTACGCAAGATAAAGTTATATCATTTTACATTATTTTCGCGGAGTACTCACTATGTGCTCAATGATTTTTCATCTTTATTTAAATTGCTATTTTTTCTTTAAGTAGATTAAGTAGATTGAAATTAAACTATCGTTCCTATTTATGTAGGTTATTTTTGTTGTGGGATTTGAGTTTAGCAAAATTAGTGGAATAAGTTGACACTGTAACTATGCTTCTATATAATATATGCTTATGGAATTAGTCGATATCATTAAGCAGAGAATAGCCAAGTTGAAGTTGTTTAAAGAGAAAGGGATAGAACTTTATCCTAATAAGTTTTTACGTAGTCATTGTATATATGAATTGACTACTGGTTTTAAAGAAGAACAGAAGGTCTCTATAGCCGGTAGAATAATGGCTAAACGTGCTCATGGTAAGGCTTGTTTTTGTGATCTGAAAGACCAAACCGCAAAGATTCAACTCTATGTCAAAAGCGATATAATAGGGAAAGATAATTTTTTAATATTTAAAGAATTTGATATAGGAGATTTTATGGGAGTTGATGGAGTATTGTTTAAGACTCATACTGGAGAAATAACGGTGAAAGTGGAAAGTTTTAAATTGCTTTCAAAGTCACTGAGGCCTTTACCAGAAAAGTGGCATGGACTTAAAGATATTCAGATAAGGTATCGACAAAGATATTTGGATTTGATTTCTAATGAAGAGGTAAAAGAAGTTTTTTTAATGCGTTCTAAGATCACTGCATATATAAGAAACTTTTTGGATAAGAAAGGATTTATTGAAGTTGAAACACCTATGATGCATCATATCCCTGGTGGAGCAGCTGGTAAACCTTTCCAGACATACCACAACGAACTTGATATGGAGTTGTATTTGAGAGTTGCCCCAGAATTATATTTAAAACGTCTGCTTGTCGGGGGGTTTGAAAAGGTATATGAGATAAACCGTAGTTTTCGAAATGAGGGGATTTCAACTAAGCACAATCCTGAATTTACTATGCTTGAGATTTATTGTGCTTACGATAATTATGAAGACATGATGAAGTTGTGTCAAGAATTAATTGTGAGTTGCGCGAAAGAGATCTTAGTAAAGACAAAATTGACATTTTGCGGTAAAGAGATTGACCTTGAAGGTGAGTGGCAGAGATGTTCTTTTGCTGAAGTCGTAAAAGATAAATTCGGCATTCTACCAGATGATGACGTAAAGATAATGGTAAAGAAACTGAATGACAAAGGAAGAGAAATCAAGGAAAGCAAGCTATCCCGAATGCAGATTGTTCGTATAATTGAGGAATTCCTACAGGAAGACCAGAGCACATTACCGGTATTTTTTACTGATTATTTTAGCATTCTATGCCCGTTGGCCAAAAACAAAAAGGATAATCCATTGCTATCAGAAAGGTTTGAATTGTTTATGGGCGGGATGGAAGTAGCTAATGCTTATTCAGAATTAAACGATCCTCTCGAACAAAAAAGCAGATTTGTCGAAGAGGTAAAGGATGATAAGGATAAGAAGGTTGTAGATGAAGATTATGTTAATGCGTTAGAGTATGGTATGCCGCCCGCTGGTGGCTTGGGAATAGGTATTGATAGATTGGTAATGATGTTTCTAGATCAGCCATCAATCCGCGATGTTATTCTCTTTCCGTTGCTACGTCCTGACAAGTCTAAAGAAGACAGAGACAAGCAAGAATAAAGTATGAAATTTGAACTCTGGATAAGCTGGAGATATTTTATAACTAAACAGAGAGAAAGATTTATTTCTGCCATAAGTATAATTGCCATATTGGGTATCGCCATTGGCGTTATGGCATTAATTGGGACTTTGGGGGTAATGACGGGATTCGGAAATCAATTAAGAGAGAAGATAATCGGAGCAAACGCCCATGTAATGATTAGGGGTGATTCTTCAATTAAAGAATATAAGGATTTAGAAGATAAGTTGGGTAAGTTGGAGTATGTGGAGTCTGTTACAGAGAATATTCAGGGGCAGGCCTTTTTTTATTACGGTAATAAAACATCTTCTTTATCTGTAAGGGGAATAAACCCTGAGACAGAATCGAGAGTTACAAAAATAAAAGAATACATAAAAAAAGGAAAATTTTTAATTCAAGACGAAGAAATAATAGTTGGTAAAGAACTGGCTACTTATTTAGGCCTTGAGATTGGAAGTGAGATTAGTCTGGGTTCTCCTATAACTGGCGATATAAAGATTTTTGAGGTCGCCGGAATTTTTAATTCAGGATACTATGAATACGATTCAAATTTAGTATTAGTTACTATTAGCGATGCTCAGCAACTATTTGGTTTTTTAGATAGCGTTACAGAGGTCGGTTTGAGATTAAAAAATCCACGACTTGCGAATAGCCATAAGCAAGATATTGTTTCCTTTGTAGGACCAAAATATAGAATTAAGACTTGGATGGATATTAATAAAAATTTACTTTCAGCCCTCAAATTAGAAAAACTCGTTATGTTTTTAGTAGTTGCACTTATTGTTCTGGTGGCATCTTTTAATATAGCTTCTACATTAATAGTTACGGTTACAAAAAAAATAAAAGATATCGGAATTCTAAGCTCTATTGGAACGACGGCTTCAAGTATAGCCAAGATATTTGCTTTTGGCGGATTGTTTTTAGGGATTATTGGTATAATTTTAGGAATCGGTGGAGGACTATTGGTATGTTATGGTATCAAGAATATCCATCATTTTCTTGAGATCCCTCAGGATATCTATTATTTTGATCGAATTCCTGTTGCGTTTAATTTACAAGATTTGATATGGATATCGATAAGTGCGATTTTGATTTGTTTCTTATCTACGATTTATCCAGCTTGGAGAGCTTCAAAACTTAATGCGATAGATGCTTTACGTTACGAATAATTTCTGATGCTTGAGACAATAGATTTAAGCAAAGAGTATAAAATAGGCGTTAATATACTGAAGGTATTAAGGGGAATTAATTTGACTGTTAATAAAGGCGAAGTGTTAGGAATAGTGGGTCCTTCTGGTGCTGGAAAGTCTACACTTCTGCATCTTTTGGGCGGTTTAGATGATCCCACAAGAGGCAGGGTGGTATTAGAAGGTAAAGATATATCGAAACTTAATAATAGGCAGAAGGCGCAACTTAGGAACAGACATTTTGGTTTTGTTTTTCAATTTTATCATCTATTAGCTGAATTTACTGCTATAGAAAATGTAATGCTACCCGCAATCCTAAAAAATACAGAAAGTAGAGATAAAATAAAAGAAAAAGCATTTGATCTACTTAAAAAATGTGGATTGTCCGAAAGGCTGCACCATCGGCCTTCAGAACTTTCCGGAGGAGAACAACAGCGAGTCGCTATATCTAGAGCACTGATAAATATGCCAAAGATACTTTTTTGTGATGAGCCTACAGGAAATTTAGATACAGAAACTGGCCTACATATAAAGGATTTACTTTGGCAACTTAATAAAGAATATAATATGACTTTGATAGTTGTAACACACGCTAATGAATTAGTTAAAGATGCGACTAGAATTATGTATTTACAAGATGGCGTGATGTTAAATTAGGTTAAATGAAGCCTAAACTTACGAAACGCAGTGAACGTAAGTTTACTGGCTGAATTTAACCCAGCCCTCTAAGCATAATATGCATACACAAAGATTTAAAAATAGGTTGGAGATAAAACATAAGAAAATATTCTCAATCGTAGAGCATAGAGGGCTGGGTTTAATTCGCCCGCCACTGTTTCAATGGCGGGCTCATTAAAGGAGGGATTATGAAGATTTATCTAAATGGAAAATTAGTAAAGAAACAGGATGCTAAGATTTCAGTATTTGATCATGGACTTTTATATGGAGATGGGGTTTTTGAAGGTATTCGTTCCTATGGCTGTCTAGTGTTTAAACTAAAAGAACATATTGACAGGTTATATTGTTCAGCTCAGGCTATTTGCCTCAAAATGCCTATTACTAAAGAGGCAATGACCAAGGCGATAATTACTACTCTTAAAGCTAATAAGTTAAGTGATGCCTACATAAGAGTAGTGGTGACGAGAGGCGAAGGTGATTTAGGTCTTGATCCTCGAAAATGTAAGTCACCCTCTATCTTTATTATTGCAGATAAAATTGTTCTTTATCCTAAAGAGTTTTATCAGAAGGGGCTTTCTATTGTAACGGTTCCTACAGTCCGCAATATACCCGAGGCATTGAATCCACAGATAAAGTCTTTAAATTATTTAAATAATATTTTAGCCAAGATTGAAGCAATTAACTTTAATGTAGAAGAGGCTTTGATGTTAAATAAGGATGGTTTGGTTGCTGAATGTACAGGTGATAATGTGTTTATGTTAAAGAACCATACCCTTATTACTCCGCCCACCGCTATGGGTGTTTTGGCTGGTATTACCAGACAGAGTGTTTTAGATTTATCACCTAAATTGGGCCTAAAGACAGAAGAACAGTTAATTACTAGGTATGATTTATTCAATGCTGATGAGGTTTTCTTAACAGGGACAGCTGCAGAGATCATTCCGGTTGTTAGCATCGATAGGCGGATTATTGGTCGTGGCAAGCCGGGCAAGTTTACTTTGAATTTGATAAAGGAATTTCGTAAAGTTACTAAGATACAAGGAGCAAGATATGCTTTGTGATATTTGTAATAAGAATCAGGCGACTGTACATTTGACAGAGATAGTTGATGACCAAATGACTGAGTTGCATCTGTGTGAGGAATGCGCGAAGCAGAAAAGTATACAGATGGAACAAAAATTCGGACTGTCTGATTTATTAGCTGGATTAGTCGATTTTGGTAAAAACATTGAAGGTCAAAAACCATCGGAAATACGATGCCTGAATTGTGACTTAAGTTATGAAGATTTCAAAAAGACCGGTAGGCTCGGTTGTAGTAATTGTTATAGCTATTTTATGAAATATTTAACTCCATTGCTCAAGCGTATACACGGGACAGCTATCCATACAGGAAAGTTCCCTCAAGGAGTAGCTGGGGTCGAGATAATTAAAAAACCAGAGTCGATAAGACCAAAATCAGAATTATTAGAATTAAAGAGTAAGTTACAAGAGGTTATTAAATTTGAGAATTTTGAAGAAGCAGCAAAATTAAGAGATAAGATAAAAGAGTTAGAAAAGAAAAAATTAGATTCTGATAAAAGCGAAACATCAGTTAAAGAAATGGGTAAGACATCCATAAAGAGGAAGGAATCTCATTAAATTAGACAGTCGGTATTTATAGCAGATTGAAAGTCAAATATTTGATCATTAAGCTTTAAGAACGGGGGTTCGTTTATAGATGAAGATAGATGATTTAATTAATAATACTAGCGAGTGGCTTAGGGGAACAGGATGTAATTCAGATATAGTTATTTCTAGTAGAATACGTCTAGCGCGTAATTTCCCTAATATTCCCTTTCCTCATCGGGCAAATAAAGAACAGGAAAAGGAGATTGTTGAGAAGGCTAGGTTTGCAATTTCTGCTGCATCACAACTTAAAAAGGCCTCCTTTTATATGGTATCGGATTTAGATAATTTAGATAAACAGTTTCTTGTTGAGAGACATTTGATGTCGCATGAGCACGCAATGCATTCTAACGGAAAAGCAATTTGTTTAACCGAAAACGAGATAATTTCTATTATGGTAAATGAAGAGGACCATCTGCGTATTCAGGTTATGAAGTCTGGTTTTGATTTAGATGATGTTTGGCAGATAATTAATAAATTAGACGAAGATCTATCTAAAGATTCATCGTTTGCCTTTTCAAAAGAATTAGGTTTTTTAACAGCATGTCCTACAAATACGGGCACAGGAATGCGTAGTTCTGTTATGCTTCATTTACCGGTATTAGTAATGACACGTCGAGTCAATCGCGTCTTGGATGCGATTGCTAAGTTAAGTTTTACAACAAGGGGATTATATGGTGAAGGGACAAAGGCTACGGGTAATTTCTTTCAAATTTCTAATCAGGTATCTTTAGGACA
>JABMQK010000113.1 GCA_013203265.1 bacterium
AAATAGGTTTTGCGATTTAAGCTTGCTTTTTTTTCTGAATTTCTCATAATTAACAATAAACAAATTTATCAAATAAAACAAGGCCTTCTTCTTTAACATGCTATTTATATTATCTCTCATCTGTTTTGATAATATATGCTCTGTATAAAATAGAGGCAACGTAAAGTAAAATTGACTCCCTACGCCTAATTTAGACTCAATCCACATCAGGCCGCCATGTCTTATAACTAACTCCTTTGAAATAGAAAGTCCGAGGCCTACTCCTTTCTTCCCTGCACTAGATTCTTTAGAAACTTGTACAAATTTATTAAACAATCTGGAAATATCCGACTGAGGAATCCCAACACCCGTATCTTTCACACTTACCCTAATTATAGTATCTAAAACATCCACCTCTACAATAACCATTCCATCTTGTTCGGTGAATTTTATAGCATTATCAATAAGATTTGAGATGACTTGATGAATCCTTTCTGCGTCAACAAAAATATTTATTTGCTTTTTAGGTAATTTGTAATTTAGGCTTATGCCTTTTTCAGCGGCTAGTTTTTTAAAGAAAACTGATGTGTCGCTAAACAAATCATTCAAATTAACCAAAGAATAATCCAAGGTAAACCTTCCGCCTTCTAATCTGGACATATCAAGTAAATCATCTATTATTTTCTTAAGGCGCTCTATATTATCATATGCTTTAGAAAGTAATCCTTTTTGTTTTTCGCTAATAGGATCGGCTATGTTATCTAAAAGAAGCAGGGTAGCTTCTTTGATAATAGCCAGAGGAGTTCTTAATTCATGGGAAACAATTGAGACAAATTCGGACTTCATTTTGTTTAATTCCTGTAATGCCTCCATCTTTTTTTCGATGTGCGCCTTTTCTTGCTGCAAGTGCTCCAGCTGCATACGTCGGGTGATGTCTCTAGTAATTCCCATCAGGCCAATAACTTTTCCTTTGCTATCGTATCTGGGTATCTTTGTTGTTGAAACGTAGTTATCAACGCCATCTGCCCGCGTAGCCCTCTCAATCTTATCAATAATGGCTTTACCTGTTTTCATCACGTACTCATCATCTCTAATCATCATTTGCGCGCGTTCTCTCGGATGAATATCAAAGTCTGTTTTGCCGATAACTTTATCAGGCTTAAGACCCAATCCCTTTGCATGGGCCTGGTTTACCATAATAAATCTACCCTTTCTATCCTTAAAATAGATAACATCAGGTATATGATCTATGAAATCTAATAATAAATCGTATTTGTATTTTAAATCGTGGGTTTTATTTCTACTTTTTGTTTTTTTTCTATCCATTTCTCTAATCTCTAAAATAACTCTATAAATTAATAATTAAATACAATTCAAGCTGATCAGGAGCGATATTGAGTTCTATGGTTTTTGACATTTTTGCTATTCTTTTTCTTTTTTAACTTACAGACGTCACACAAACCAAAGAACACAAGACGGTGAGATAGTATACGAAAACCCGTAAGCTGTATTACCCTATCATCCAATTCTCTCATGGGCGGGATTTTGATATCGTATATCTTCTGGCAGGAACTACATATAAAATGATAATGAGAATGTACTACGGCATCGAATCGACTAAATCCAGTGCCAAAATTTAACTCCCAAATCTGACCCGTCTCCTTTAAAATACGTAAATTCCTGTATACAGTACCTAAACTTAAATTCTTGAATTTCTTCTTTAGTTTAAGATAAATCCAATCTGCTGTAGGATGTGACTTAGAATTGACCAAAAGATCCAAAATCTTCTGACGCTGCTTTGTGTTGCGATATAAATTTTTTTCTTTATTAGTAATCATTACTATTATTAATTATATATCTATTCAAGAAAAAGTCAAGTCATTTATAACTATTCTGTGATTTTGAATATGAAGAAGACAAATAAACTATTTTAAAAACAGTTCTTTATAATTAAAAGGTAGGCTATTAGAAACTGATACTATCTTTCCTTCTCTTGAAACAAGGATAACGCTGGGAATTCCCACAACCCCATATCTAGATGCGGTACTGCCATCGAAATCTAATAACATTGGATAATCTATTGAATATCCACTAATAAAATTTTCTACTCTTGGTCTTGGCTCTCCAATATCAATCGCCAACAATTCAATATCAGAAGCTATCAGATCTTTATATTCTGTATTAAAGGTAGATAATACCCTGCGACAGTGTGGACACCATGTAGTCCAAAAGAATAAAATAACTGATTTTCCCTCATAGTCACTGAGAGAAATTTCCTTTCCCGATAAATCTTGCAGGGTAAAATCCGGCGCAATTTCATTTTTATATCTATTTTCCATATGATTAAATGCGCATAATTTAAAACACAATAATACGCCCAAACACAATAATATAGCTACCATAAAAACAACTTTTCTCATAAAAAATACCTCCCTGCCTGAATTAAAAAGTATATTCCTGTTGCAATTAGAACTAGGCCGCACAATTTCTTCACCTTCTCTATCCAAATACCTGATTTCGGCAAATTAACAAGAATGCCACTAAAAGTCCCAGCTAAAATTAATACTGTACATAACCCATAAGCAAAACAAAACAATAAAAACATCGCATAAACCAAATTCTGCTTTGTGCCTACATAGACTAATATCGTCGCCAGCACAGGTGTTATGCAAGGGCCTACAACTAATCCTGAAACCAAACCAAATAAATAAACTGAGATTACACTTTTAGGCTCAACCTTCTTTATACTAAATATCGGAAGAGATATATTGAATACCTCTAAAAATACCAATCCAAAAAATATACATACAAGCGAAACAATAAAGTATGGCCAGGGGGTACCTGCTATCTGACCAAAAACCTTTCCTGTTAGGCTTGCTATAGCTCCTAAAATAGAATAAGTAGTAGCAATTCCTAAAGCATAAATTATGCTTAAAATAAATCCTTTGAGGCGGGAACCTGCAGATAAGGAACCGATATAACCTACAGTGACAGGGATTAAAGGATAAACACAAGGGGTAAAACTCACTAAAACTCCTGCACCAAAAGCAATAAGAAAATCTAAAGGACTACCTACAAGATTCATCAATCCAATCTAAATAATCTTTATTTCCCGAAACTATCGGTATAGCGATTATCTCGGGCACACTATAAGGATGTTTCGATTTCACTGCCTTAACCAATCTATTAAATAATTTTTTCTGTGTTTTTATAACTAGTAATGATTCTGTAGCCCTATCTATCTTTTTCTGCCACCAAAAGAACGACTCCACACTGGGAATAATATTTACGCATGCAGCCACCTTCTTGGAAAGCAGAAAACTTGCTAATTTCTTTGCTTGGGCCTTAGTGGGTATCGTTATAAAAACTACAATGTGCATTATTTTTATGAGATGTTTAATTGAGAATCTATCTTTGTTTTGTCAAATCCCACAATTACGTTTCCATCAATTGTAACTACAGGCACACCCATCTGGCCAGTTAATTTCACCATTTCTTCTAAAGAAGATTTATCAGAGGAAACATCAATATTTTGAAAATCGATATTTTTCTGCTTCAAATACTCCTTAACTTTAATACAATACGGACATGTCGGCGTAGAGTATACTTTTACTTCAGCCATAACACCCCTCCTCCCTAACTTTAAAAAATTTTATCCTTTTAACCTCTTAGTCAAGCTGGCTAGACGCTGTCCAAAACGAATGCATTCCTTCTCTACTCTTTGGTCCGGCCTTCCAATAGATACCGGCCCATAATGATCGCCTTTGGCATCACCCTGAATAATCATACCATGGATAAGCATAGCGTTCAACATATCCAAAATTGTGGTTTCATTTCCACCGCCGATATTTGCACTGGAAGAAAAAGCTGCGCCAATCTTTCCATCTAAATCACCGTGATGAGATACGCTATCATCTAATAATTTCTTTAGCGGTGAAGCCATCGAACCGTAATATACAGGTGAACCCATAACTATCGCATCCGCTTTTAGTAAATCATCGACCTTTGTATCTTTCACATCTTTTAGAACTACCTCTGTGCCTTCTTTTTCGACCCCGTTCTTTATCAATTCAGCCATCTTCTTTGTATTGCCACTCCTTGAATAATAAATGATCAAAACTTTAGCCATAACTACCTCCTTCAATGAGCGCGTAACTTACAGAGCGTTAGCGAATGTAAGTTGCTGTGCGAATTGAACCCCCCACCACTTTTTATTAGACATCGCTCATTAAAAGTGGTGGGGGGTCAAATTCAGCCAAATAACTTAGCTTTCAACCGAAGGCTGATCCGTCCTTCGGCGGACGCTCTCGCTCGCTAAGTTATGGCTTCATTAAACCTCCTAATTACTTTCACTTTAACTATTGAATCATCACTGCATTACTACCATTGCCATTTGTCTTCCACGCAAATCTTTTTCTCTGCGGTAAGAAAAGAATTTATCGTTTTGACATGAAGTGCAAATTCCCGAATCAAAAATATTATTCTCCAAAATACCAACTTCCTTTAATTGTAAATAATTTATCTTGATTAAATCGAGATATATTTTA